>CANHON010000032.1 GCA_947462115.1 Deltaproteobacteria bacterium
CGGGCCGTGGGCATGGTCTCGATGGCCATCGCGGCCACCGCGGCGGTCTCGGCGTCGATCGGGATGGCGCTGGACCGCCAGGCCGCCGGGCTGACGGAGGCCCGCGCCGGCGTCTCCGGGCCCACAGCGGCCGCGCCGACCGATGCGCGCCCCGAGCCCGACCTCGCGGCCCTGGCCGCCACCGAGCCCGAGCCCAGCGATGAAGCCGCCCCCACCGCTGCTCCCGGGCGCCCTACGAACTCCGCCCCCCGCCCGGCGCGGGAGGAGCGCCCCCCGCCCGCGGCGCCGCCCGCCCCGAGCCCCGCCGAGGCGCCTGCCGCGGCCGAGCCCGAAGCGCCCGCCACTGTGCTGGTCCGGTTCATCAGCAGCCCGCCCGGGGCCCAGATCAGCGTGGACGGCGTCAGCCTCGGGGTCACCCCCACGGAGTCGGTGCCGGTCGCGGTCGGCCGCCGACGGGTGACCATGAGCGACGGCGCCGCCACCTGCCAGTCGGACCTGCGTATCAGCCCGGTGGGCTCCAACACCGTCGCCTGCGACCTCGCCAGCGGCATGCTCACCCGACGCCACTGAGCAGAGGAGGCCCCATGCGCACCTGCCCGAGCCCGACCCTCGATCCCCCCGCCTCCTCGCTCGGCGCCCAGCCCGCCGGCCCTGCGCGCCGATCCGCCGATCCGCGCCGGCGGATGCTGCAGCCGCTGCTCCGCTTCATCGCCGCTGGGCTCGCGCTGGTCGGGCTCCACCGCCCGGCTGCCGCCTGCGAAGACCTGCAAGGCCCCGTGGAGAGCATTGAGCGGCAGGTAATTCTCGGTGATCTTGAGCCGATCAGCGCGCTGCTGGAGCGGGCAGAGGCCGCGGTGGCCTGCGCGGAGCAGCTCCCGCCGACCCTGCTCGCCCGGCTGTTTCGGGCGGAGGGCGCTTGGCTGAGCCTGCTCGGCGCCGATGAAGAGGCGACCCTCGCGTTCGCGAGCGCGGCCCGCCTGGCGCCGGGGCGCTGGAGCCCCGCCTTGCCGGCCGAAATGGAGGGCACCTTCAAAGCGGCCAGCGAGCGCCAAGGCGAGCTCGGCACGGGCACCCTTCGGGTCGAAGGCCACCCGGCAGGGGTCGCGATCGTCGAGGTGAACGGCCAGGCGACGGGCCCGCGGGCGGACCTGCCGGCCGGCCTCCACACCGTTCGGATCCGCGGTGAGCAAGGGCACTCCGGTCACCTGATCATGATCTACGAGGGCGAGGTGGTCGTGGTCGAGCCGCGGTGGCGGGGGGCCCCGTCGGCGCTCGCCGCGGCGCCGGCGCCCTTGGCCCAGCCCGCCGCGCCCGCCCCGGAGCCCACCTCGACCGCCGCGGCGACCCCGGCCATGCCTGAGTCGTCCGCGCAGGCCTCGACCTCGCCCCTCCCGCCCGCGCCCCGACCGGCCCGCCCCACCTGGGCTGGACCGGGGCGCCCCTGGCTCATCGCCGCCGGCAGCGCGGCGGTCGGCGCGGGCGTGACGGCGGCGGTGGCCCGCGCGCAGATCGGCCGGGCGACCACGGCCGAGACCGCGGGGCAGCTCCAGCAGCTGGAGCGCACCCAGCTCATCTTCGGGGTGAGCAGCTACAGCCTGATGCTGGGCACCGGCGCGCTGCTCACGGTGGGCCTCACGCGCTGAGGGGCGCCGGGCGCCGTCCGACCGGCCGCCGAGGGGGATAGGCGCGGCCCGCGGAGCTGCCCATGACCGACCCGACCCCTGCGTCCACCGCCAAGCCCCAAAATGACGCAGCGGCGCCTCCATCGGGGGGGCCCTCCAGCGACGCGCCGCCCACCACCGCCGCGCGGCTCGGCGCGCTCACCCTGAGCATGTTCTTGCTCAGCTTCGGCCTCGTGCTGTTTGAGCTGCTGCTCACCCGGCTGTTCGGGGTGGTGCTGTTCGCTCAGTTCGCGCACCTCGCCCTCGCCCTCGCGCTGCTCGGCATCAGCGTCGGCGCCATCGCCCAGCACCTCCGGCCCAGCTTGCTGCCGGCCGAGGGCCTCGAGCGTCGCCTCGCCTGGGTGGCGCTGCTGCAGGGCCTGGCCACCCTGATCGCCGTGCTGTGCACGCTCTACTTCCCGGTCACGGTGCAGTTCGACGAGCCGCCCTCCACCTACCAAGAGCGCTCGACCATCAAGGACGACCTGCTCGACCCCCTGTGGTTCGCGGCCCTCCTCCCGGTCCTGGCGGCGCCCTTCGCGCTGGCCGGCCTGGGCTTCGCCGGCGTCTTCCAGCGCTGCAAGCAGCACATTGGCCGGCTGTATGGCGCGGATCTGCTCGGCGGCGCGGCGGGCGCGGTGCTGTTCTTGCCGGTGCTGGCGGTGTGGTCGGCCCCCGACGCCGTCTTCGTCGTCACGCTGGGCGCCTCCATCGCTGCGGGCGCCTTGGCGGGCCCCGGTCGGCTCCGGGGCGGCGCGGCGCTGATGGGGCTCGGGTCGCTGCTCGGGCTCAGCGTGGGCTTGGTCGAGCCCGGCGGGCGGTCCGAGGCCCTGAAGGTGCGCTACGCCGCTGGCTACGACGAGCGAAACATCACCTACACCGAGTGGACCCCCCTCACCCGCGTGAGCGTGCACGAGGGCGCGCGCGGGGTCCACATGCTGCTCGACAACACCAGCGCGAGCCAAGTCTTCCGCACCGAGCGCGAGCGAGACCAGCTCCGCAAGCACGCCAACCGCAGCCTCGTCTACCGCCTGCACGCGGGCCAAGAGGGCTGCCGCGCGGCCATCCTCGCCGCCAGCGCCGGCCCCGAGGTGAGCATCGCGCAGGCCTACGGCTGGTCCCAGATCGACGCGATCGACATCGCCGGCGGCGTGATGCAGACCGTGGCGGAGCGCTTCGCCGAGCTCCCCATCAACCCCTACACCAAGCCCGGGGTGCGGCTCATCGAGAGCGATGGCCGAGCCGCCATTCTCCACGCCCACGAGCCCTACTGCATCATCCAGATGGTGCACGCCAACCTGTGGTCCAGCGCCGGGCTGGTCAGCAACGCGTGGTCGCCCTCCCTGCTCGAGACCCAGGAGGCCTGGGAGACCTACCTCGCCCGCCTGAGCCCCGACGGCACGGTGTCTTTCGGGAGAGGCTCGGAGACCCCCGCCATCGCCCGCGCGGCGGCCGCTGCGCTGCGGACCCGGGGCGTCACCGAGCCCTGGCGGCACATGGCCTACCTCACCGGCGACAACACCGTGCTGCTCGTCAAGGCCCGCCCCTGGACCGATGAGGAGGTGGGCCGGCTCAAGTCCCTGCTGCCGAGCTACAGCCAGGCCGAGCTGCGCCTCGACCCGACGGTGGCGCCGAGCGCCGCGGTCCGCGCCCAGCTCATCGACGGCGCGGTGATGACCGACGACCGGCCCTACCTCGACGACCCGAGCCTCGTGATCGACGAGCTCCGCTCCGCGATCAGCACGGCGGGCGACGAGGCGCGCCCCTTGGCGGCCGTCTACAAGTCCATCGTCATCCAGGTGATCTTCGCCTTGGGCGCGGGCCTCGCCTTCATCGGGCTGCCCCTGCTGCGGCGCTCGGAGACCTCGGGCCTCCAGCGCGCGGGCCTCGGCGTGCTCTACGTGGCGGGGCTCGGCTACGGCTACCTCGCGGTCGAGACGGTGCTCATCCACGCGCTCGTGCTGTTCGTCGGGCACCCCACCTACGCCGTCACCATCGTCATTTTGGCCATGTTGCTGATGAGCGGCATCGGCAGCGAGTGGGCCGGCCGCCTCGCCGACCGGTCGCCCGACCGCTTGCTGGGTCGCCTGCGGATGGTCCTCGCTGGGATCATCGTGCTGGGGCTCATTCAGGCCTTCGTCATGCCGCCCTTGCTCTACGCCAACGCCCAAGGGGCGCCGGTGCCGGTGCGCCTGCTGCTGACCTTCGTCGCGCTCGCCCCCCTCGGCCTGCTGATGGGCATGCCCTTCCCCATGGCCCTGCGCATGCTGCGCCCGGAGGCCGCCGCCCTGGTGCCCTGGGCCTGGGCGATCAACGGCTGGATGAGCGTGATGGCGAGCCTGCTGACGGTGACGCTCAGCCGAATGTATGGCTACAAGGCGAGCTTTGGGCTCGCGCTCGCCGCCTACCTCGTGGCCTTGCTCGTCGCCGGCAGCTTGCCGAAGATCCGCCGCTCCAGCCCCTGACCGAAGGGCTCAGCGGGCCGCCATCGCGCCATCGACCGCCACCCGCCGGGCGTCGGCCAGGCGCTGGGTCAGGGGCTGCCCCGCTTCGCCGCCGACGCCGACCCGAACGGAGGGGCGGAGGGCACCGAAGCGGAAGGGCACCATCAGCGCCGCCACGTCCCGCTGCAGGGCCGCCAGCCGGTCGCCCAGCTCCTCGGCGCCGCCGTCCGGAACAACGACGCAGAAGGCGTTGTCGCGAAGTCGGCCCAGGGTGGCCGCGCCAAAGTGCGCCCGGAGCCGCTGGGCGACCGCGGCGGCGACCGCGTCGAGGCCATCGTCCCCGTGCCGCTCCAACAGCTCGTCTGCGGCGTTGATCTCCACCCAGCCGACCGCCCCGGCCTGGGCCTCGGCCTGCGCGGTCAGCGCGCGCCGGTTCAGCACCCGGGTGACCGGGTCGAGCTGGGCGGCGTCTTGGGCCTTCCGGAGCAGCTCTTGGTGCTGGAGCGCCCGCACCACCCGGCTGGTGAAGGCCTCCACCTCAAAGGGCTTGGACAAAAAGTCGTCGGCCCCCGCCTTGAGCAGCCGGGCCAACAGGTGCGACTCGGTGGCGGCCGACAGGCCGATGATCACGAGCTCCGCTGGGCCCCGCCGGCGCCGGACCTCCCGGGTGAGCTGGCCGCCATCGATGCCCGGCATGAAAAAGTCGGTCAACATCATGCGGATCTCCGGGTGGGCGCCGAGCACCTCCAGCGCCTGCTCCCCGGAGCCCGCCTCGAAGACCGGGTGGCCGAGCCGACGGAGCAGCTCGGAGATGTGGCGCCGCAGCGCGCCGGAGTCATCGACCACCAGCACCGGCAAGCTGGCCGCCGCCTCCAGTCGACGCACGACGGCGACGATCTGCGCGATGTCTTCCGGGCCCTCCTTGATGAGGTAGTCCACCACCGCGAGGCCCGTGATGCGGGACCGCACCCGCTCGTCGAGGCTGCCGGTGAAGACCACCGTGGGCACGCCCGCCGCGAGCAGGCGCTCCACGGCGGCGCCCTCATTGGTGCCGTTTAGGTGTAGGTTACTGATCGCCAACCGAAACCGACTTGGGTGCAGCAGGGCGTGGTCGAGGTCTTCGGGGGTCGTGACCGTCTCGACCTCGGCGCCGAGCTCGTCCTGGAGCCGCTGTTTCATCACCCGGAGCAGCGCCCGGCTGTTGTCGATGAGCAAGATCTGGGATCGCAATCCGCCTCCAAAGGCGCAGCCGTGGGCGGAGCGCCCGCGCCGGCACCCGGACCCCATCGGGCGGCGCGCGCCCCGCCTAAGCAGAAGGCGCGCCGCCGAGCGAAGACCCGCACACCGGGGCCCGGCCTTGAACCGGCGGGACCGGCTCAGGGCGCGAGGCAGCCCGGTCGCTCCGCTTGGCGCAGGAAGCCCCGGACCCACGGCAGGCCGGCCGCGGGCTGATCCGGCCGCGGGCTGTGGTCGGTCTCGACGAAGACGACCAGCGCCTCGGGGTGGGCCGTAGAGAACAGGTTGACGTTGGCGGGCTCATTGTCGAAAAAGACGCAGGGCTGACCCAGCAGGCACACCTCCCGCAGCGCCTCGCCCTTGAAGTGGGTGTCCTCGGTGCGGACGTCGGGCTTCATGAGCAGGTGCACCCGCGGGCGGTTCCACGGAAAGCCGGCGTTGGCCAAGGCCTGCTCGGTGCCGGGGCGCATGTCCTCGTGCCGACCGGTCAGGTAGACGAGCGTGGCCCCTGCCGTGTAGAGCGACCACACAAAGGGCGGCGCGCCGGGCATGGCGTGGTCGTGCAGCACCCGATCGCTCCGAAAGAAGCGGTCATTGAACCACGCTTGGCCTTCGACCGCGAGCCCCGCGGCGCGCTCCGCCCCGATGCCCGCCCGCAGGAGGGTGGCGCGGAGGTCCCAGTCCACGAAGTGCTGCGGCTGGACGGCGTAGAGCTCCAGGAACCCCTCCCGGCCGGCCAGCTCGCGCAGCAGGTGGATGATGCGGGGGCGGCTGTCGAACAAGCAGCCGTCGAGATCGAGCACCACCACCCGTCCCGGACCGGCGAGGGCCACAGCGGCGTCCAGCGCCGCGTCCTGCTCGGGGCTGACCTCGAGGGGCGCGTAGCCCCGGCTGCGGGGCGGGCGGGCGCGGCCGGCGACCTCGCCCATCTGGGGGACCTGCTGAGAGAACATCCACGCTCCGCTGTGGGACATCGGCCCCACCGGCAGCCGCCCGTCGGGGCGACGCCCACCCCGCCCTGCTACCTTGATGGGATCTGACCACCCACCGAGGTCCCATGATCGCGCTCGGCCTGACCGCCCTAAACCTCCTGATTCACGTCTACATCGTCATCTTGGAGTGCTTCTGGTGGAGCCGCGCCACCCGGGTCTTCGGCATCCCCAAGGACCGCCGGGACGACCCGATGCTGCGGCGCATGCTCCAGAACCAGGGCGCCTACAATGGCGTGCTGGTCGCCGGTCTGGGCTGGGGCCTGCTCCACCCAGACCCGGCGGTCGGCCTGCAGCTCCGCCTGTTCTTCTTGGGGGGCGTGGCCGCCATGGGGGTCGTCGGCGCGATCACCGCCGACAAGCGCATCCTCGCGGTGCAGACCCTGCCCGCGGCCTTGGCCCTCGCCGCCCACGCCCTGGCCTGAGCCCCGGCCCGGTCTTTAGGGGATGCCGAGCAGCTTGTGGGTCTGGAGGGACAGGCGCCAGGCCGGGTGTTGGCGGCAGTAGGCCACCGCCGCGGCGGTGTTGGCCTCCCGCTCCGGCCCGTCCATGGGCTGCAAGAAGCGGTGCTGGAAGTCGAGGCCCTCGAAGTCCTCGGGGTGGAGCTCGGCCTGGGGAAACACCAGCTTGAGCTCCTGACCGGCCCGGACCACCCGCTCGGAGCGGGGCTTGGGGCTCATGCACACCCAGTCCACGCCGGCCGGCACCGGCCGAGTGCCGTTGGTCTCCACCGCGACTTCGAAGCCGCGTTCGTGGGCGGCGGCGACGAGGGCCGCATCGAGCTGCAGCAGGGGCTCGCCTCCAGTGAAAACAACGTAGGGGCGGCCACCTTCACACACCTCCTCCCAGGTGCGCTGCAGGTGCGCCGCCAGGGCCTCCGCGTCGGGGAAGCGGCCCCCGCCCGGCCCGTCGTGGCCCCGAAAGTCGGTGTCGCAGAAGCGGCAGGCGGCGGTCGCCCGATCGGCCTCGAGGCCGGACCAGAGGTTGCAGCCGGTGAATCGGCAGAAAACCGCCGCGCGCCCGGCCTGCGCCCCCTCGCCCTGCAGCGTGAGGAAGACCTCCTTGACGACATAGCCCACGAGAACCTCGCTCCGGCGCGCAGGCCCGCGCCGCGGCCCGCACTAGCCCACGCGCGGGTCGACGTCGACCGCCGGGGGCCCGTGCAGCGCCGCCCGGAGGCCCGCCGCCCCCGCCGCCGCCGCCGCGCCGCACCGGTCCACCCGCGCCGCGGCCGGGATCGGTAGCGCGGCCGCCACCCGCAGCGGCGGCCCCTGCAGCACGAGCACCCGGTGGCAGAGGCGGACCACCTCGTGCACGTCGTGGCTGACCAGCACCGCCGCCCGGTCCGGGCCCAGCGCCGCCGCCAGCGTGTCCTGCAAGGCCTCGCGCAGCATCGGATCGACCGCGGCGAAGGGCTCGTCGAGCAGCAGCACCGTCGGCTCCAAGCTCAACGCCCGGGCGAGCCCGGCCCGCTGGGCCATGCCGCCGGAGAGCTGGTGCGGGAGCAGCGCGGCCGCCCCGCTGAGCCCGACCGCGGCCAGGGCCGAGGACCGTCGCCCCTCCCGCGCGGCCCGCGGCACGCCTGCCGCCTCCAGCGCAAAGTCGAGGTTGTCCGCCACGGTTCGCCAAGGGAGCAGCCGGGGCTCCTGAAAAACCACGGCCACCGAGGCCCCGGCGCCGCGGGACACCCCGCCGCCCTCCGGCGACACGAGGCCGCCGAGCAGGCGCAGCAGGGTGGACTTTCCGCAGCCCGAGGGGCCGAGCAGGCCGAGCACCTCGCCGGCGTGCAGCTGCAGGTCCAAGCCCGCGACGAGCGGCGCGGCGGCGCCGGGGTGCCGGAAGCCCAGGCCCTCCGCCGAGAGCACCGGCGGCCTCAGGCGACCCCCACCGGCCAGCGCAGCGCGCGGCGGGACAGGGCGCCCAGCGCGGCGTCCATCGCGGCGCCCAGCGCGCCGATCACCAGCATCGTCGCCATCACGCCCGCGGTGTCGAGGCCGAGCCGCAGGGCCTGGATGCGGTAGCCGAGGCCGCTCTGCGCCCCGACCAGCTCCGCGGCGATCACGCTCGTCCAGGCGAGGCCGAGCCCGGTCCGCAGGCCGCCGAGCAAGCCGGGGGCAGCGGCGGGCAGCCGCACCGCGCGCAGGGTGAGCCACGGACCGGCGCCGAGCGAGGCGGCGAGCTCCATGAGCTGCGGGGGCGGTCGCGAAAGCCACCACCCTGTCTCCAAGAAGACCGGCAAGAACGCCCCGATCCCGACGATGAACACCGCGCTGGGGTCACCCAGCCCGAACCACAGGATCGCCAAGGGCACCCAAGCCAAGGGCGGGATCGGCCGCAGCGCGGCCACGAGCCAGCGCAGGCCGAGCCCCCAGGGGCCGCCGAGGGCCGCGACGGCCCCCAACGGAACGGCCAAGCCCACGGCGAGCAGGTAGCCGCGGAGCACCCGCCGCAGGCTCGCGGTGAGATCAGCGACCAGCGGGCCGTTCACCGCGGCGTCCACGCCGGCGGCCAGCACGTCGATCGGCCCCGGGAGCGCCGGCGAGGGCCAGCCCGCGGCCACGATCGCCCAGAGCGCCACGGCCAACAGCGGCGCCGCCGCGGCAGGGGCGCCGGCCCCGCGACGACTCACGGCGCTCGGCCCTCCGGGGCCCACGCCTGGGCGCCGTCCGCCGGGGGCGGCTCGGTCGGCGGATCGGCCTCGGGACCGGGCTTCGCAGCGGCCGCGCTCGTGGCGGTCGGCCGGAGCGCGCCGGCCAGATCGACGGGCGACTTCACGATGCCCGCGGCGTGCAAGAAGGTGGCGGCCTCCTCTAGGCGCCGCAGGTCGGGGGCAGCCAGGGTCAGGCGGGGCACCGGCGGGGCCTCGCCAGGGGCCGAGGGTTCTAGGTTCGGCTCGACGGCGGCGGCGCGCTGCAGGGCCGCGAGGCTGGTGGTGCCGCCTTCGGCCAGCAGCTTTTGGTGGGCCGCTAGCGGATCGGCCGCGAAGGCCTGGGTCGCGCCGGCGAGGGCGCTGAGGAAGCGCGCCCCCGCGCCGGGGTGGGCCGCCTCGTACCGATCGTCCATCACGACGAGCCCTACGGCATTTTCGCGGTGGATGGTGCGGACGAGCTTGCGCTCCTCGAGCTCGGCGAAGGCGGGGTCCCAGGCCGCGACCGCGTCGAGCTCTCCCCACCGCCCGCCGCTGCTCCCTGCGACCACCACGCCCACCAGCTCTTCAATCCCGAGGTTGACCAGCTCCAGGTCGGCCCCGACCTCCACGCCTGCGCCGCGGGCCGCGCCGATGGCCGCCCGGTGGGCCGCCGCGCCGAAGGGCACCGCGAGCCGGCGCCCGCGCAGGTCCGCGGGCGTGGCCACAGGACCGTCGAGCGCGCTCATCACGCCGACCCGGTTGTACATCAGCCGGCCGATGATGCCCCACTGGGGCGCCTTGTTGGCGAGGACCAGTGCGGGCTGGTCGGCGGTGAACAGCACGTCCACCGCCCCGGCCAAGGCCGCCTCGTTGAGCGGCGCCCCGTAGCTAAAGGGGACAAAAGTCGCGTCAAAACCTTGATCGGCGAGGAAAGGGCCGTCTCGGAGCAGCAGGGCGAGCTGGGCTTCGGTGGCCCAGGTGGTCTGCCAGCCCACCCGCAGGGGCGCGCGGCCCGGGGCGCCGCTGGCCGGGGCGGGGCCAGGCGCCGGCGCCTCGGTCGCGGGCGCAGCCGGCTCGGTCGGCCCACCGGCCCCGTCGCCCGGGCCCCCACAGCCGCCGAGCGCGAGGCCGAGCAGGAGGGAGCGGCCGCCGCGCCTCAAGCGCCACCGCCGAGCCGGCGCGCCAAGGTGGCCTCGGTGGTCTGGACCACCGCCACGGTCATGGCGTCCGCTTCGACGTTGACGCGCTCACCGATGGCTTTTTGGCCGAGCGTGGTCACCCGGAGGGTCTCGGGAATGAGGTGCACCGAGAAGCGGCCGTCGTCCAATACCCGCCCGAGCGTGAGGCTGCAGCCATCGAGGCCGACATAGCCCTTCTCAAACAGGTAGGGCCGCAGCTCTACGGGCGCCAGGAATTGCAGCTCCACGTTATTTTCGTCATCGATGCGCGCGACGAGGGGGGCGGTGGCCGAGACGTGCCCCGACAGCAGGTGGCCGCCGAGCTCGTCGCCGAGGCGGGCCGCCCGCTCGATGTTCACGGCAGCGCCGAGCGCCAGGCCGCCGAGGCTGGTGCGCGCCAAGGTCTCGGCGATGAGGTCAAAGTCGACCGCGTCGCCCTCGAAGGCCACCGCCGTCAGGCAGACGCCGTCGATGCTGACGCTGGCGCCGATCTGCAGCCCGGCGCCCCGGCCCTCCGGCAACCGCACGCGCAGCCGCCGCAGCCCCGGCCGGTCCTCCACCGCGGCGACCTGGCCGCGCCCTTGAACGATGCCCGTGAACATGCGGCCCTCCAGGACCTGCTAGAACCAGTAATGAAAGCGCACGCCGAGGCCCATGAGCGCGAAGTCGGGCTCCGGCAGCACAAAGAGCACCGGTCGGTACTCAAGGGAGAGGTCGATGGGCACCTCCACCAGATCGACCTCGAGGGCCACACCTGGCGCGAGCCCGAAGATCGGCCCGACGCTCTCCCCGCCGCCCAGCAGGACCCCGCCGCCATAGTTCAGGTTCAAGGCTGCGTCGCTGTTGCTGGTCAGGGTCTTGCCCCGCCGCATGTAGTCGAGGCTGAGGCCCGCCCCGGCGTTGTCCCGGGAGTTGACCGAGCCGAGGGTGCCCTGCAAGAACGACTGCGCGCTGAGGTTGTAGCGGCCCGCGAAGCCAAAGGACCACCACGAGCCGCCGAGCCCGAGGCCGATGCGCTCCGGCTCCGACTGCCGGGCGTCGGCGTGGGCGACGGCCGGGCACACAGCGGAGAGCACGGCGCAGAGGCCGACCATTGCGAGGGACGCGAGGGACGCGAGGGACGCGAGGGGCGCGAACCGGGCAGCAGCGGGGTTCGGCGCGAGAACCCGGGCCGAGGGGGCGGTGAGCACGGCAGCTCCAGGGGGCGGACGGGGAGAACGAGGCGGACGGGGCGGACGGGGCAGAGGCAGGGGGCTCAGAAGATCTCGATGGGGTCTTGGCGAATCCCGAGGTAATCCTGCGGGTTGCTGCCGTGGTCGGTCATCCAGCGCTTGAGGGCCTGCTCCAGCTCGTAGGTGCGGCGCGGCTCGCCGCTGCTGATGTCTACCTGCTCGGCGGGGTCGGCGCTGAGGTCAAACAGGCGCCGTTCGCCGTCCTGCAGGTCAATCACCAGCTTGTACTTGCCGTCTCGGATCGCGCGCCGGTGCACAAACAGCCGGTAGTCGGTCTCGGCGTAGGCGAGGCGGGCGCCCTCTTCGCCGCGCAGCAGCGGCAGCAGGCTCTCCCCGTTCACGCCGGGCGGCACGGTCAGGCCGAGCAGGTCAAAAATCGTGGGGAAAAGGTCCACGGAGCGGACCACGGCGTCCACTTGCTGGTTGCGGGCATAGCCGGGCACGCGCATCAAAAAGACGGTGTGGAGCTGCTCCTCAAAGAGCGTGTGCCCATGATCCAGGGCGCCGTGCTCCAAGAACTCATCGCCATGGTCGGAGACAACGACCACCAGGGTGTTCTCGAGCAGGCCCATCGCCCGCACCTCGTCGAGGAAGGCCCCGAGCCGCTCATCGGCCTGCTGCACCTTGCGGTCGTAGACGGCCGCGAGGAAGGCGGCGTCGGCCGGGCCCACCGCGCCCTGGAGGCTGGCGTCGTCCCCCGGCGCCTTGATGTTCGCCAAGCCCTGCTCCCGCAAGGCCGCCTGCTCCTCGATGTCGCCCTTGAGCGGGCCCGCGTAGGGGATCGAGCGGATGATGCTCTCGGGCAGGGGATGCTGGCCGTGGCTGTCGTAGCCGTGCAAAAACAAGAAGAAGTGCTCGTCCTTGTGGGCGCGCAGCCAGTCGATGGCCAGCGGAGCGGAGTAGTCGAGGCCAGCGAAGGGGCGGTCGTCGATGTAGGTCTCAAAACCGCGGTTGAAGCCGAAGCGGCCCGAGACGCCGGCGCCGCCCGTGAAGGCCGCGGCCTTCCACCCCGCCTCGCTCAGCAGCCGGGGGAAGGTCTCGATGCCCGGCGACAGCGTGGTGTCGGCCATCTGCCCCTGCCCGAGCAAGGACAGCTTGTTGGTCACCCGGTGCACCGAGGGCCAGCGGCTGGTCCACATCGACATGTGCGAGGGCAAGGTCCAGCTCGCGGCGCTCATCGCTTGGGTGAACACCACCGACTCCTCCCCCAGACGGTCGAGGTTGGGGGTGAGGCCGCCCTTGTGCCCGCCGAGCCCGGTGCGATCCATGCGGAGCGCGTCCATGGAGATGACGATGATGTTGGTGCGCGCCGCCTGATCGCGCAGGTCGTAGCGGGCGCTCGCCATCGTGGCGTCGTCCACCAGCGGCTGGAGCACCGCGCCGAGATCACCGTCCTTGTCGGGCTCTTCGGGGGAGCGGGCCAGCAGGAACAGCAGCACCAGCGCGTTGACCAGCGCCGCCACGATCAAAAGGATGCGGAGGTGTTTCATCGGGGGGTCCTCGCCGCGCCGGCCGCCGGGGGGGGCTCCGCCGCCCGGAGCTCAGCGCCCGGCGGCAGGCCCTGAAGGTGCGTCTGGGCTTGCAGGCGCCGCAGGCTATCCGCCCACAAGCGGGAGCGCGTCGCGGCGGGCTGCGCGCGATCGGCCTCCACCAGCGCGGCGAAGCGCGCCACGTCGCCGCGGGCGGCGGCCACCCGGGTGGCGGCGCGGGCCTGGGCGACCGACGCACGGGTGGAGGCCGCGCCCCTCGCCTCGGGGATCGCCTGCCCCACGTAGGACTCGGCGCCGAGGGCCAAGGTCTCCCGATCGCCGCGGGCGCTGGAGACATCGTTGAACGCGTCGAGCACCGGGGGCGGCGGGCTGAGGTCCTTGACCTCTACGCCGCCGATCCGCAGCCCGAGCCCGAGCGCGCTCGCCCCCGCCTCTGCCCGGCTGGCGACCCGGCGCTCCAGCTCGGCGCGGCCGGTCGTCAGGAGCTGATCCACCTCTTGGCTGGCCACCGCCTCGGCCGCCTCGGCCAAGACCAAGGCCGTCAGGGTGTCCTCCGGCGCATCGGCGCTCACCAAAAAGGCCGCGGGGTCGGCGACGGTGTACTGGACCACGAGCTGCAGGTCGATGAGGTTGGTGTCGGCCGTGAGCAGGCGCTGCTTGCCGGTCTCGATGCGGCGCACCTCGTTGATCGCCACCCGCGCGTGGGACTCGATGGGCCAAGGCGCGCGCAGGTGCAGGCCGCTGCGCTCCACCGACCGCACGGCCCCCAGCCGAAAAACCACCGCCGCCTCGCCGGCCTCCACCCGGAACAGCCCGGCGGCCAGCGTGAGCAGCGGCAGGCCGAGCCCGAGGCCGAGCCCCAATGAGCGGGCCCGGCTCACCGCCCCTCCCGCAGCGCGCGGAAGGCCTCGCTGTCAGAAGAGATGACCACCACGTCATCTTCGTCGAGGCTCGCCTCGTAGGCCGAGAGCTGGCGCATCAACAAGAACAGCTCGGGGTCCCGGGCGTAGGCCTCGGCGTAGAGCCGCGCGGCCTCGGCCTCCCCGGTCGCCTCGATGCGGGCGGCGTCCTCTTCGGCCTGGGCGCGGAGCTCCGCCGCCTGGCGGTCGGCATCCGCCCGGATGCTGGCGGCCCGCTCTTCGCCTTCGGAGCGGTAGGCGTTGGCGATGCGGCTGCGCTCGGCCCGCATGCGCTCGTAGATCGACTGCTCGTTCTGCAGGGGGAGGCCCAAGTGCTTGAGCCGCAGCTCGAGCACCCGGACGCCCAGGCGGGCCACCGCCACCTCGTCGAGCGCGCTGCGGAGCTCCGGTGAGAGCAGCGTCGCCTCCGTCTTTCCCACCTCGACGAGCTCGGCGAACTCCCGCTGGCCGAGGCTGCTCGCGATGCGGCTGACCACGAGGTCGCTGAGCTGGGTCTCGGCGGCGGCGGCGCTGCCCACCGCTTCGATGAACCGCCCCGGGTCCTCTACCCGCCACACGATAAAGGGCTCCACCACGAGGTTCTTCTTGTCCTTCGTCAGCAGATCGGTCGGCGGCACCGCGAGCAGCCGGGATCGCCGGTCAATGCGGATGACCTCGTGCAGCGGCCACGGGGCGCGCAGGTAGAGCCCAGGCTCCGTCAGCGTGCGCACCGTCGCGCCGAACATCGTCACGATGCCGACCTCGCGGGCGTCCAGCGTGTAGACGCTGCCCAGCACCGACCAAGCGAGGAGGCCGACCAGCGCGCCAACCTGGAGGCGCGCGCCCCAGGGGCTCGGGCCGGTGGGCTCGGGCGCGGCCGGCGGGGTGGCGGCGTCGGCGGGCGGTTCGGGCGGGCTCGGGGGCTGCTCGCTCATGGGGACTGCTCGCTCATGGAGTCTGGCCTCGGTCCTGCGGCAGCAGGCCCTCATAGGTGACGGTGTCGGGCAAGACGAGCAGCCGCTTGCCGCCCCACGCCTGCTCCAGGCCCTCCGCCCGCAGACGGGCGCGGGTCAGGGCAGGCGCAGCGGCCCCCCCGGTGGAGAGCGCCCGCAGCAAGGCGTCCTGGGCGCGGGCGCGCGCGACCTGCTCCGCGGCCCGCCCGTGGGCCGCCGCGATGCGGGTGACGGCCTCCCCGCCCGCGGCCGGCAGCACCCGCGCGGCGAAGGCCTGTGCCTCGTTGATCTCGGTGAGTCGGGCCTCAGCGGCGGAGATGACCTCCAAGAAGGCCCCGAGCGCCGGCGCCGGGATCCGGGTCGTGCCGAGCTGCACCCCGCGCACGCGCAAGCCCAGCCCCACTTGGCGCACTGCGCGGTCGGTGTCCGCGAGCACCGCGGCCTCGATCTCGGCGCGGCCCGTGGTCAGCACCTCCTCGTGGCTGCGGCGGGCGATGGTGTCCACGAGGGCCGCCCGGCCGAGCTCCACCAAGGCCGCCTCCGCGTCCACCGCGCCGTACAAAAAGGCGTGTGGATCTTCAATCTCGTAGTGGAGGCTGGCCTCCAGCGCCAGCAGCGACTGGTCGCCGCACAGCAGCAAGGCGCCGCCGCTGAGCAAGGGGGCGCGGCGGGCGGCCCCGACCTGCAGCCGCCGCAGGCGGTCGATGGGCGGCGGGGCGTGCACCAGCAGGCCGGGCCGGGCGAGGGTGGCCTGCGGCGCGCCGAGGCGCTCCACCACGGCGACCTCACCGGGGCCCACCGAGGAGAGGCCGCCGCTGAGCCACAGGACCAGGGCCACCCCCGCCGCCGGCCGGGGCTGGACGAGGCCGGCCAGCGCGCCCTCCCGCCGAAGCGCCGTCGGGCCGACGCCAGCGGTCAGCCGTCCGCTCAGGCCCGCGGCCAGGGGGGCGGCGGCGCCGAGCAGGGCCACCAGCGCGCCGGCCTGCAGGGCCAGCGAAGCCTGCGGGTGCTCCAGGAGCGCGAGCCCCTGGGCCAAGGCGAGCCCGGCGGCCCCGAGCCGGAGCGTCGCGGCGGGGTCTCGCTCGGCGGCGGGCTCCTGCGCGGCCAGCCAGCCGTCGACCACGACGTACAGCAGGGCGATCCCAGCGACCAATGGCGAGGCCGCGCTGAGCTCCAAGGCCCGGCCGCCCACGCCGAACACCGCCGCCGCCGTCAGACCGGCGCCCGCCCAGCTCAGCAGCCGCGCCGCCCGCGGCGACAGGCCGTGCCCCGCCACCCCCGGCCCGAGCCGCGCCAGCGCCAGCGCGCCCACCCCGGCCAGCAGGTGCGCGCCGGCCCCCGCCTGCATCAAAGCGACCACCGCGCCCACGTTCAGGGCCACCAGCGCCAGGGCGAGGCGGGGCCCTCGGGCCTGACGGGCCGCGGCGCTGAGGCCGGGCGGGCGCGCGGGGTCCCCTTCGGGATCGCCGTCTCCATCGCCCAGGAGCGCGTAGAGCACGCCGGCCGCCACCAGCGCGCCGCCGATCCACCCCACGGGCGCCAAGCCCTCCCCAAACAGCAGGGCGCCCTGCACGGTGGCGAACAGCACCTCGGCCAATGACAGCACCGCCGTCGTGCCGGCCCCGAGGCGGCGCATGCCGAGGTTGAGCAAGAAGAACGGCACCGTCGTGCAGATGAGGGCGAGGCCCAGGGTCCAGCCCAGCGCCGGCAGGCCGATGGCCAGCTCGCCGGCCACCAAGCCCACGCCCGCGAGCAGCACGGCCGCCACCAGCCAAGCGATCGCAAGGGTCGAAAATAGCGGCGTGTTGGCCCTTCTGCTCGCCCGGGTGAGCACGAGCACCGCGCCGTAGCCGAGCGCCGAGAGCAGGGCGAGGCCGTCGCCGAGCAAGAAGCGGGCGCTCGCGAAGTGCGCGACCTGAAACAGGCTCACGCCCGACAGCAAGGCGACCCCGAGCACGGCGATGCCCACGCCGGCCAGCGCCGCGCCCCGGGGCCGCTCTTTGAACGCCAGGTAGGCGAGCGGGAACACGACGATCGGCGCGAGGTTGTGGAGGAAGATCGTGTTGGCGACCGTGGTGAGCGCGTAGCCGCCGATGAAGGTGGCGGAGGCCAAGGCCTGCGCCACGCCGAGCATCAGCCCGAGGCGCAGCGTCTCGGGGCTCGGTCGCCGCGCGGCGCTCCCCTCCCGGAGGGCGGCGGCCAAGGCGAAGGACAAGAACACGAAAAAGGCGCGCCAGGCGCTGACCCCGAGCACCGGCGCGGCGGCCGCCCGGGCGAAGACCGGCATGAAGCTGAAGGCCAGCATCGCGCCCAGCACCAGGGCCGCGGCCCGCCGATCGAGGGGCGCACCCGACAGCCTGTCATCGGCCGGGGCAGGCGGCGGGGGCGCAGGTTCGGGGTCGGTCGGTGGGATCATGGCGGGGCGGGAGCATAGCACCGCGCCGGCCTGCGCTGGGACGCCCCCGCGACCGGCCACGGTCCTCCCGGCCGAGCCAGCCCTGGCCGGTGGCCCCCGATCGACCGCGGTCCGGTCGGTTAGGCCGCGTGGGCTCCGGCGCTGAGGGTTCAGCCCCGCAGCGCCCCAGCCGATGGGGGTCCGAGGAGGGTCGATGACCGAACATGCTGTCGCCCACCGGGACCGGGCCTTGATCTGCGCCGGTCGCCCCGGATCGCTGATGGAGTCCTTCTACCGGTGGGTCACGGCGGGCCTCGGCGTTCACGTCGAGCCGGTCGGCGGGCATGAGGCCGTCCTGGCGCGCTTCATCGGCCCGGAGCCAGACCCTCGGGTGGCCGCCGGCCTCGCGCTCGGGGTGGTGGACCGAGACGCCTACCCCGACGCGGTCCTGGAGCGGCAGCGCGCGCACGTGCACGTGCTGCCCTACTACGAGGTGGAGAGCTACCTCTGCCACCCCGCCCTGCTGCTGCCCACGGTCCAGCGCATGGGTCACGCGGTCTCGGCCCAGGCCCTGGTGGACGAGCTGGTCGCCTCGGCCCGGGCCACCTACGTGCCCGCCATCAACGCCCACCTCTCGAATACGCCCCGGCCCACCGGTCGGGCCCGGCTCGAGCAGATGGCCGCCCAGTACGCTGGACAGCTCGCCGCCGCCGACGCCACCCTCGACAGCGGCAACGTCGACGCCCTGCTCCGGTACTTCCCCGGCCGCCGCCTCGCCGACCGCCTGTCCCGCCAGCTCGACTTCATGAGCCCGCAGCACCTGCTCGACTGCGCGATCAAGCACGTCCAGATCGATGAGGTGGGCCCGCTGCAGCAGCTTCGGCAAGACTTGGTCGGTCGGGGCCCAACTTAGGCGCCGCGCGGAGCCCCAAAAAACCGAACCGCCGCCCCTCCCGAAGCAGGGGCGGCGGCCGATCGCGCGGGTGCTACCAGATCTCGCAGGTGCTCTTGGGGCGCATGGTGGCCCCCGGCTGGCACTGGAAGGCCTCGCCGAACTCGGGGAGCTGGGTGGCCGTGCCGATGACCCGGTACTGGCCCGGGCTGTGGGGATCGGACAGCATCTGCTCCTTGAGGGCCTCATCGGTCGACAAGGTGCACCAGGCCTGCGCGAAGGCGACGAAGAACAGCTGATCTTCAGTCAAGCCGGGCACGCTCGGCGCCTGGTTGGGCTCCTGGGCCCGGCGGGCCATCCACGCGCGGTGGGCGACGCGCAGACCACCGATGTCGGCGATGTTTTCGCCGAGGGTCAGCTCGCCGTTGATCTTCTGGCCGGGCACGGGCTCGTAGCTGCCGTAGGCCGTCGCGACGCAGGCGGTGCGCTCCTCAAAGCGCTTGCGGGCGTCGGCGCTCCACCAGTCGGAGAGC
>CANHON010000033.1 GCA_947462115.1 Deltaproteobacteria bacterium
CATCGCACGCGGCGGCGCTTTGCGCGCGCCAGGCCGACGGGAGCGCGGCGCGCAGCGCCGGTCGCTTCCGCGACCAAGGTCGCGGCAGCGACCAAGGGGCGCAGCCCCGCGCGCGGACGGGGGCCGCCGGCGGCCGCGAGGCCGACGGGGCGCCCCGAGCACCGACGACGCTGCGCGTGTCGTCACTGGGGCTGAGGTGACGCGCTTGACGTGCTGCGCGCTATTTTGCTTGGCTGGGCTCGGCGGGCGGGGCGGCCAGCTGGATCAACGAGAAGACCCCGCCGGTGCAGTCGGCGACGACCGCGATGCGCCCGTAGGACGAGTCGAAGGGGCCGTGGTGAACCACGCCGCCTGCGGCCTTTACGCGCTCGGCGGCGGCGTCGATGTCGTCGGTGGCGAAGTAGATCATCCAATGTGGGGGCAGCTCGCCCCAGACCTCGGTCATCTGCAGCACGCCAATGGCGGCCTCGCAGCCCTCGACGCGGGGCGTGAGCATCCAGTACTCCATGCCGGGCCTGGGGCTGTGGGTCATGCCGAAGACCTCGGCGTAGAAGTCGGCGACGCCGACGCCGCCGCGGGTGGCCACCTCGGCCCAGCACTGACCGCCGGGCGCGCCCTGCAGGCCGAAGCCCCCGTGCGACAGCGGCTGCCACAGGCCGAAGACCGCGCCGCCGGGATCGGCCACGATGGCCATGTGGCCGAAGGGACCGACCTGCATGGCGGGCATGATCACCGCCCCGCCGGCCGCCGCGATGGCTGCGGCTTGGGCCGCGGCGTCCGGGGCGTGGAGGTAGACCGTCCACACGCTTTGGGTTGGGCCGCCGGGCTGCAGGCCTGCGAGGCCGGCCACCGCCGCCCCGCCCACCCGGGCGTTGGAATAGCCGCCGAACTCGGCTGCGGGCTCGTCGAAGACCCAGCCCAGAACGGCAGAATAGAAGGCGCGGGCAGCATCGGGGTCAGTGCTGCCGAGATCGGCCCAGCAGGGGGCGCCGAGGGGGAACGGGGACGCTGTGCTCATTGGATACCTCCGGGACGCCGCTTATTGACAACGGCAAAGGAGGGGAGCTGAACGGCTTGTCAAATCGAAGGCCGTTGACCGGGGGCGCCGACAGCCGGGGGCCTCGGCCGGCGAGGGGCGCCCCGATCCGGTCCTGGGCGGGGCATCTGCTGCTGAGCGGAGTCGGCCAGATGCCCTTCCAGCGCGTCAATCAGCGCGCGGGCGTGGCGTCGATGCGGAAGGTGTAGGGCTCGTAGAGGTGGGGGGCATAGGGCCGCAGGGGCGTGTCGTAGACCTGGACGCCCACGAAGGGCGCGAGGCGCAGCGAGTAGGTGCCGGCGGGCAGCGGCCCCTCCGACTGCCAAGCGTACTCCCCGGGCACCTCCGAGAACCACGAGTAGAAGACGTTGTTCTCCTCGCTGCGGTCGCCGGCGTAGAGCTCGACCCACATCGGGATGGACTCCGGGAAGGCCATCGACAGGTTGACCACGCTGTCCTCGGCGATCGTGAAGCGGTACCAGTCGGTGGGCTCCTCGCTCACGCCCAAGGTCGAGACCATCCAGGCGGTGTGCTCGACGCCGGTGGGCACGTGGCGGGCCTCGGCGGCGGTGTTGTTGGGCTCGTAGCAGTCGTCGTACTCGGTCCAGGTCCAGGCGGCCTCGGCGGTGTAGAGGCCCTCGGGCCCCGGGAGGCCCCGGCCCCACTCGGCGAGGCCCATCACCAGCGTCTCTCCGGGCGCGGCCACGCCGGCCAGGGCCACCCCTTCATTGGGCTGCACGTCGATCTCGATCTGGAAGGTGCTCAGGTCCGGGTGCTCGAGGGTGAGGCCCATGGTCACGAGGTCGTCGTCGGAGCGGGGGCTGACCAAGGAGAAGGTGAGCAGGCCGGTCTGGCGGTCGGCCGGCGCCACGAAGTCGGTGAGCACCTCGCCGGCGTGGTCCATCTCGACGGTGATCAGGCCGCCGAGCGTCTCGGGCACCACGGGCGTGCACTCGTGCAGGGTGGGTTCGAGCAGCGCGCCGCCGTCGCCGTCGCCGTCGTCGTCCTTGCCGAGCTCGATGCAGCCGACGGCGGTGAAGGCAGAGAGGAGGATCAAGGCGTGGGGGGCAAGACGGGACATGGTGTGCCTCATGGGTTGGGGTCGCGGGGCTGCACCCGAGGCTCCCGGGTGCACATGCGGGGTAGCCGCGGCCCGTAAAGGCACCGTGAACGACCCTCGGCCGGGGCCAGCGGGGCGCCCGGCGGTTAGGCGGCGGCCGTCGGGCTGGTCCCGCGAGGAGCTGCGGTGGCTGAAGTTTTCCTCCCCAAGGGCATGCGCGACCTGCTGCCGGCCCAGATGATCCCCCGCCTCGCGGTGATCGACACCGTGCGCGGGGTCTTCCGCCGTTTTGGCTTCGAGCCCCTCGAGACGCCGGCCATGGAGCGCATCGAGACCTTGATGGGCAAGTACGGAGATGAGGGCGACAAGCTCATCTTTCGCGTGCTCAAGCGGGGCGAGGGCGGGGAGCGCGGCGAGGTCGATCAGGCCCTGCGCTACGACCTGACCGTGCCCCTGGCACGGGTGGTGGCGATGAACCCCGCCCTGCCGATGCCCTTTCGGCGCTACCAGATCCAGCCGGTGTGGCGCGCGGATCGCCCTCAGAAGGGGCGTTTTCGCGAGTTCACCCAGTGCGATGTGGACATCTGCGGCTCCGAGAGCCCGCTGTGCGAGGCCGAGTGTTTGGCGGTGGCCAGCGCCGCCCTCACCGAGCTCGGCTTCCGCGACTTCACCATCCGGCTCAACGATCGGCGCATCCTCGCGGCCATGGCGGCGGCCATCGGCGCCCCCGACCGGCTGATGAGCATGGTCACCGCCATCGACAAGCTCGACAAGATCGGCGAAGACGGCGTGCGCAAAGAGCTGGCCCAGCACGGCTTCGCCGAGGACGCGGCCGATTCGCTCTTCGCCATGCTCAACGGCGGGCACATCCCGGGCATCGAGGCCGAAGACGCCGGCCTGGACGTTATTATCAGCCACGCGCAGGCGCTGGGCGTGCCGGCTGGTCGGGTGGTCAAGGACCGCATGCTGGCCCGCGGCCTCGACTACTACACCGGCCCGGTCTACGAGATCGTCGTCACCGAGCCCAAGATCGGCAGCATCGCCGGCGGCGGCCGCTACGACGAGCTCATCGGTATGTTCTCCGGCCGCTCGGTGCCGGCGGTGGGCGTCTCGCTCGGCCTGGAGCGCATCTTCGTGGTGATGGAGGAGCTGGGCATGCTCGGCGCCGCCGCCAGCGCCACCGAGGTTTTTGTCACCCGCTTCGCCGAGAGTACCCTCACGGAGACCCTTCAGGCCGCCGCTGCCCTGCGCGCCGCCGGGGTGGCCACCAGCCTGTCGCTGGAGGGCGGCAAGCTCGGCAAGCAGCTCAAGCAGGCCGACAAGCTCGGGGCCCGCTGGGCGCTGGTGGTCGGCCCGGATGAGGCCAAGCAGGGCCTCGTGCAGCTCAAGGACCTGCGCGGCGGCGGCCAAGAGAGCCTGAGCCTCGCCGAGGCCATCGCCCGGGTGCAGCAGGCCCGCTGAACCGGGCGCCGCGCCCCTCGATCGCGCCCCAGCCTCCCCCTGTCCGCAGGAGCCCCGATGCCCGCCCCGCTGTTCGCGCGATGCCTCACGCCGGTGGCCCTGCACCTGCTCGCCCCCCACGCCGACCCACTCGATGAGGATACTGCGAGGGACGTCGTCTTCGACGAGCTGCACCCTGGGTTTTTGCGCCCGCCGCCGGGCGTGGGCGTACTGCCGGCCGGGCGCCCGCCGGGCCCGCCCCTGCCGCGCGAGATCTACGGGACGCCCTACCCCGACCACCTGGAGTCCGAGCACTTCACGATCAACTGGGTGGCCGGGGACGCCTCGCGGGAGGACGCCGCCGCCGCGGCCGACGCGCTGGAGCTCGCCTGGGAGACCTTCATCGAGGCCGGCGGCTGGACCGAGCCGGTCAGCAGCGACCGCTACTTCCTGTGGGTGATGCTCGATCCTGCGCTGGGCGGCACGGGCTACACGACGGTCTACACCACCGACGAGTACCCCGAGGGCTACCCGGTGATGTACCTGAACCCCGATTGGGCCTACGACACGGCGTTTTGGCGCTCGCTGGCCATCCATGAGTTCCACCACACCGTGCAGTTCGCCATGCGGCCGTCCTACGGCAGCGTCGATGAAGATTGGTACTGGGAGGCCACCGCCGGCTGGGCCTCGCTGCACGCCGAGCCCGACTCGGCGGCCATCGACTACACCGTGGCCTGGTACGCCGACGACGCCCACCTCGACGCCGCCACCGCCAACGCCGGCCATGAGTACGGCATGATGGCGTTCAACGCCTACCTTGAGGTGATCGGCGACGCGGGCAGCCCCCTGCGGGTCTGGCAGGGCGCGGCCGATCCCCGCGCGCGGTGGTTCGACCTGCTCTCCGCCGAGGTGGCCACGCCCATCGACGAGCTCATCGGTGCCTTTGGCGTGCAGTACGCCAACAACACCTACAGCCGCACCGAGCGCTGGCGCGACCCCGAGCTGCTCGACCCGGCCGCCGGTGGGGAGCAGCAGGCCGAGCGCCTCGGCAGCCGCAGCTACCAGGCCCGCGAGGACGGGAGCTACGCCGTCGAGCCCGTCGAAGGCGACGTGGTGATGACCGATCTCAGCGGTCCCGTGTCGGTGGTGGACCTGAGCGCCGGGGACATCTTCACCGTCACGGCCACCGCCTCGGGCGACGCCCGCTGGCGGATCGTCCCGGCCGATGGCGCCACGGACGGGAGCGACGGCGCGGACGGCGCGGACGGCACGACGGACGGCGCAGCGGACGGGGGCGGGCCCGCCGACACCAGCGCCCCCGACGGGAACGACGCCGGGGACGGCGAAGCCGGGGACAGCGAAGCCGAGGCCAGCGGGGACGACAAGGGCTGCGGCGGCTGCAGCCACGGCGCTCCGGGCGGCGCGGCGGTCTGGGCGGCGGCGGCGGCCCTCGGGCTCGGGCTGCGGCGCCGGCGCGCCTGAAGCAGCCCAGAAGCGGGCGTTAGCCGCCCATGACCGCGGCGCCGAAGCGGGCGACCTGGGCCACGAGGGTCGGCTGGGCGCGCACGGCCGCGCGGAGGGGCCCGTCCACCGGGGTGGCCAGCGCCGCGCCCAAGAAGGCCCAGGCGATGGCGTCGAGCTGGTGCGGCCGCTCGCCGAAGAAGAAGGGCTGGTCCCCGAGGACAATGGCGAGGCTGTCGAGGTCTTCGCGGATCTGCTTTTGGTAGCGCTCGGGGCTGAGCCGGCCCATGCCGTGGCCGTGGGCGTCCCGCCGGATGGTCCGCCGCAGGATGAGGGGCAAAAGGGCCCGCAGCGGGGCGGGCTGGGCCTGGAAGTAGTCGGCCCGGGTGTGGGCGAAGCCCGCGGGGTCGAGCCAGCGATCGCGCACAAGGGCGAAGTAGAGGTGCTCTTCGAGGGTGCGGCGGGCCAGCAGGGTGGTGGCGCGGGCCGCGGGGCCGAGCCCAGCGTCGGGGTCGAGGCCCCGCTCGATCAGCGCGTCGACAATGGCGTCGGAGCCTTCAATCCGCACCCCATCGGGGCGCTCGACATAGGGCAGCTTGCCGGTCTTGGAGCGGGGCGGGCCGCTCGGCAGCACGACGGTGTAGGGCTGGCCCACGAGGCGCAGCAGGGCCTCGGCTTTGCTGCAGAAGGGGCTGAAGCTCGGTGTTCCCCACCCGCCGGGGAAGCTGAACAACCGAAGGGGCGGGTCGAGGACGGGCGGCTGCATGGGGGGCTCGGTGCAGGGGTGGGCGGCGGCTCAGCTGAGGGCGGCGGCGGGCCGGAGCGCGTCGATCGCGGCCTGCCAGCTGCGCTCGTCGCGAAAGCCGTAGCGTCGGTTGTGGAGCAGCAGGGTGTAGGGGTAGCCGCCGAGCGCGCAGAAGAGCTGCTCGTAGATGTGCTTGATGTGGTCATCTTCGACGTGCGGAGCGCTGTTTTCGGCCTCGGGCGGCCGCACGGTCACGAGGCCGCGGCGCTTCATCGTGCTGTTGACTACCCAGGCGCCGTCCTCGAGGCCCTTGCTGCCCACGTCGGGGAGCTCTTGCCACAGGAAGTCGGGCCAGCCGCCGGCGTTCTCGTCGTCCATCGCCGCGCACCAGCGCAGCGGCGCGCCGTCGGGGCCCCGCTCGAGCAGCCAGTCGAGGGTGCCGGTGCCGAAGCGGGCCTCGACCCGCACCCGCCAGCGCTCGGTGCGGGTGACGAGGTCGTCGGCGGGCTGATCGCAGTCCATTCGCAGCACCACGCCGTTCCAGACCTCCGGGCCCTTGTCGGTGTCGGCGCAGATGTTCTCGCCGCCCCGCAGCGCCCGGCCCAGCAAGGCGCTGAACTGGGACGGATCTTCCCGGCGCAGCTCGCGAGAGAGGGTCAGCGAGCCCCCGGGCTGCAGCGGGAGGTGCTCGGCAGGGCCACCCTCGGGCACGAGCTGGGCGCCGCCTTCGGGGCTGCGCTCGGCGCGCAGGCGCTCGATCTCGCTGCGCCAGTCGAGGCGGTTGAGCCAGACCCGCGCGAAGGCGCGGCGCTGCGGGTCGGTGAGCAGCGCGCCGAGCAGGTGGCGGGTGGGCAGGGCCTCGCCGTCGAGCGGGGGCGGCGGGTCCTCGGCGGCGGGCCAGAGGGGGAGGCTGAGCCGGCGGGCCGCGCGGCGGAGCTGACCGGTCGCGGGGTCGAGGGTGTCGTCCACCACGTCAACCTCGAGCAGGTGCCCGCTCACCTCGATGAGGTTGCAGTCGCCGTCCACCACCTTGAGGAAGCGGGGGTTCTCGTCGATGCGCAGGGGGTCGAAGGACGGGATGTGTCGGGCGAAGGCCCGGCCCAGGGGCAAGGGCTCGCCGCCGCGGGGCTGGAGCCGGACGACCCGCATGCGGTCGGGGCGGCTGTCGGCGGGCCAGCGCAGGCCCTGGCCCGGGACGAGGCCCTGGAGCTGCAGGCGATCGGGGCGGGCGTCGTGGCGGGAGCCCCCAAAACGGCGGGTGCCGCGGCGCACCGGCGCGCCGGCGTCGATGGGCTGGTAGTCGCTGCCGAGCTCGAGGCTGGCGCAGAGCAGCTCCAAGATCCAGGCCCGCGGCAGGCGGGTGGTGGCCCCGGTCTCGACCCGGTGCTCGTGGAGGGTGGGCGTGGGCGCGCCGGTCCCGCCGAGGTCGAGGCCGAGCTGCTCGAGGATGGCCTTGATGTCGCAGTGTCCGGCCCAGCTCACCCAGCCCACCCCGCCGGGCGACACGAGGCCGTCGCCGTCCCAGTCGAAGCGCAGGCCGGCCCGCAGGCGGGCGGCGTCGGGGGCGCGCCGAAAGGTGAGCTGGTCGGGGGACAGGGGCGTGCGGCGCAGGGGCGGTGGCGGCGAGAGCTCCGCCCAGGTGTCCGCGAGCCGCAGCAGGGCGCCGTCGCGGGCCACGGCTTGGCCGGCCAAGGGCCCCTCGGCCACCTCCAGCCGCTCGTGCTCGGGGCGGAGGCTGCCGGTGGACTCCGGGCGCTCGCTGGCCACCGCCCGCGTCTGCCGGTCGATGAGCTGCGCGCCGACGCTTCGCTCGATGTCGAGCTCGTCCACGCCGTCTTTGGCGTACTTGTGCCGCATCAGGTGGTCGAGGTGCGCCCGGAGCTGGCCCCGCTGGCGCTCCACCGCCGCCTGGTCCGCGGGGTTGAGCGCCGCCCAGCCCGGCCCACCGGCGCGGGGCAGGCTGGCCTCGAGCTGCTCCAGCGCGTGGACGAAGGGCTCGTCGTGCTTGAAGGCGTGGTAGGTGCCGGTGTTGTTGTCGTCGAAAATGATGTGCCCGAAGGTGTCTCCGACGCCCTCGGCGTGATCCAGCAGCCCAAAGTACAGCTGGTCCGACAGGCGGGCGTGGCAGCGGGCGGCGGCCTCGGCGGACAGCCGGCCCTCGGCGGCCCAGCCCTGCAGGGTGCGCTCTGCTGCGCGCAGGTAGCGCGCTTTTCGCCGAACCCAGCCTTGGTGCACGGCGAAGGCGGGGGAGCCGCGGCCCTCGGGCGGGCTCGGGCGCAGCTGCGGGAGCCGGGCCCGCCACAGGGCGCCCAGCGCGCGCAGCGCGGCCTCGGGGTCGGCGGGCGGCGGGCCGGGCGGCAGGGCCGCGTCGAGCAGGGTGGCCAGGCTGCCGTTTGGATCGGGGTCCTCCGGCGGGTGGTCGAAGCGCAGGCGCAGGCGCGGGTGGGCGCGGTCGTCGCCCTCGGGCCCGGCGGCGGCCTCAAAGAGCTGCACCACGCAGCGCCCGTTGATCGAGAGCGGCGTGTGGCGGACCGTTTTGATGCGCGTGCCGCCCAGCGCGATCAGGGTCTGCTCCGCCGGGTCCGCGCCCGCGGCGCCCGGGTCCTTCGGGGTCTGCTCAGCCTGCACGTCGCCCACCCGCACCTCCGGGCGGAAGGCTACAGGTCGCGCCCCGAATTGTCAGCCGCGGGCCGCCAGACCCAAGGACTCCGCCGCGAGCCGATCGATGAGGGCGGGGCCACTCACCGCCTCTCCCGCCGCGACCGCGTGCACCAGGGCCACGGCGCGGGCGCTCACCGGGGCCGGCAGGCCGTGGCGGGCCGCCCGCCGGGTGACCTCGCCGTTGAGGAAGTCCACCGCCGGGGGGCGTCCGCGCTCGATGGCGGCGAGCATGCTGCTGCGCATCCGGCGGTAGCGCAGGCCGACCACGAGCAAAACAGCGTGCTTGAGGGCCAAGCGAAGGTCCCCTGCCCGCGCCGCTTGCTCAGCGGGGCTCAGGGCCAGCCGCTCCAGATCGAGCGCGGTGGCGACCTTCTGCAGGGTGACGCCCTCGGCTTTGGCCACCCGCACGGTCTCGGTCACGATCTCCAAGAACAGGCGCCGTACGACCCGGCGGCGCATGAGCGGGCCGATGCGGTCGCCGCCCAGCGTGCCGAGGGTGCTGACGGCGGCGTTGATCGCGAGCTTGCTCCAGCGGGCGCCCCGGATGTTCTCGGTCAAGGTCACCGGCCCTGCGGCGGCCAGCACGGCGCCCACCCGCCGCAGGGCGGGGTCGAGCTGGCCCGACAGGCGGCCGACCACGAAGCCGCCGGCGCTGGTGCGGGCGTAGACGCCGGGCGCGGGGTGGCTCGCGCCCCAGGTGACCACCGCCCCGACCACCCGCTCGGCGCCGATCACCGCCCCCACCCGCTCTTCGCAGAGACCGTTCTGAAGGACCACCATCACGCCGCCTTGGCTGAGCTTGGGCGCGAGGGCCGCGGCGGTGGCCTCGACCTCGGTGGGCTGCACCGCCAGGATGATGATGTCGAAAACACCATCGGCCGCGTCCATCCCGAGGAGGACCGGCCCCGGGAGCGCCCCCTTCGGCCCGAGGCCGACGAAGCGGTAGCCCTCGGCGCGCAGGGCCGCGGCCACGCCCGCGTTGGTGGTGAGGCCCTCCAGCCGGGCCAGGGCGCCGGGCGGGTGGCGCAGCAGGCCGCCCATGACGACGCCGCCGATGGCGCCGAGGCCGACGACGAGCACGCTGGGCGCGGGGACGAGGGCGTCGGACAGCTCGGTGGGGGTCATGGGCGCTCCGCGGGCGCGCTTAGCCTGAGCGTCGCGGCCTCGGCCTGCAGCCAGGCCAAGGCGAGGGCCAGGCGGTCGGGATCGGCGGCGGCGAGGGCCTCGGCGTCGCGGTAGGCCGCGTCGATGGCCGCCGCGAGGGCGGGTGTGGCCCGGGGCCAGAGCGTCGTGGCGACGAGCTCGAGGGCGGCGGCGGCGGTCGGCTCGGCGCGCAGCCGGGCCCACTCGACCTCGAAGAGATCGACGGCGGCGTCAATGTCGCCGATGGTCTGGTAGGCGGCGGCGAGGGCGAAGGCGAGGGCCGGGTCTCGGGCCGGCGGGTCCAGCTCCCCGAGGGCGGCCTTGGCCTCGTCGAGGGCGGCCCGGGCGGCCCGCGTGCCCTCGGCGACGGCGGCGTGCAGGGCGCATCGGCGCAGCGACTCCGCGCGATCGGCCGGCGCGACGGTGAGGCGGGCGAGCAGCAGGGCGCCCTCGGCGTCTCCGCAGGCGAGCAGGGCGTCGGCGAAGATCCGGTCGGCCCGGCCGCTGCCCTCGGGCGCGCCCGGCAGCTCCAGCGAGGCGTCGGCGGGCAGCTCGGGCAGGGCCGCCAGCATCAGCCGCCGCGCGCGCCGCCCGTCCCCGAGCTCGGCCCGGAGCAGGGCCGCCATCCACCGCGCCTCGACGTCATTGGCGCCCAGGTCGGCGCTCTCCTCCAAGACCCGCGCGGCTTGGCGGGCCCGCTCGGGGTGGCCGGTGGCGAGCTCGAGGCGGCCGAGGGCGTAGCACCAGCCGGGGGCCACGACGGTCTGGGCGCGGAGCAGGTCCCGCAGCGGGGTGGCCAGGGCGGGGTCGCGCAGCGAGGCCTGGAGCAGCGGGCGGAAGGGCAGGCGGTGGTTGGGCTCTGGGCCGAGGAGCTGCCCGTGCAGCCGATCCAGCAGCCGGCCGATGGTGGTGCGCGCGAGGGTGGGGCCGAGGTGCCGGCGCTGCCCGTCGGCGAGGCCGAGCAGCAGGGCGGCGGCGCCGAGGTCGTCCCCGGGGTCCTCTTCGATGGCCTGGCCGGCCCGCTGGTAGGTCGCGCCCGCCACCCGCAGCTCGCCGGCCACCGCGCAGCGCTCCGCCACGAGCAGGGCCGCCGCCGCCCACCGCTGGCCGGTGAGGCCGAAGCTGCGCAGCTCGTTGAGGGCGGTGATCGCGGCGCCGGGGCGGGCGACGGCCAGCGCGCCATCGACGACCTTGGTGAGGGCGCGGCGCAGCAGCGGCGGGTCGGCCTCGGCCGCGGCCAGGGTGAGCGCGTGGTGGGCCATCGCGGCGGCCCGCTCGGGCGCGGAGGCCCAGGCCCCGGCGCTGGCGGCGGCCCAGGCCAAGCCCCGGGGGGCGCCAGCGGTGATCTCCGCGAGGGTGGCGTCGCAGAGGGCGTGCTCGGCGAGGCGGGCCCAGGCCTCGGCCAGCGGCACCCGGGCCTCGTCGGGGTGGGTGAGCGCCGCCGGGCGCCAGCTCGCGGAGCCGCTCAGGGCGTCCAGCGCGCTGCTCAG
The DNA here is from genome assembly GCA_947462115.1 of Deltaproteobacteria bacterium. Classification (GTDB taxonomy): domain Bacteria; phylum Myxococcota_A; class UBA796; order UBA796; family UBA2385; genus JAEUKK01. The sequence continues at coordinate 11,037 of CANHON010000033.1, forward strand.
CGCGACGCTCTGGGCCCGCAGGGCGGCGGGGTCGGCGGTGGGCGCGTCCAGGCGGCGCTGGAGGCGCAGGGCCCGCTCCTGCACCTGGGCCCAGGGCGCGTCGAGGGCCAGGGCCGCCGCCCCCGCGTGCTGGGGCTCGTTGAGCTGAGCCGCCAGCACGCTGATCTGGAGGACGGCGCGGCGCCGAGCGTCGGGCTCGGGCAGCGCCTCGGCCCAGGCGAGGGCGCGGGGCAGCAGGGTGTGCGCGGAGGGCATGAGGCGACCTGCCTCGCCGCGGCGCGGGCCGGGCGGTGGGCGCCGCATAGTCGGCGGGCGAGGCCCGGGCCAGCCTGCGGCGCGCGGCGGCGGTTAGGGGGCGGGCTGAGGTGCCCATGTCTGCCCACGATGACGCCCCCAGCGCCCTTCCCACCGAGACCGAGCCGGCGCTCCCCGTCGAAGCGGCGCTCGTGCCCGCGCCCGCCCGTCCGCCGGTGCGCTCGGCGCGCAACGACCTGCCGCCGATCCCCGGCGAGGACGCCATCGTGAGCCTGCGGCCCTTCGGGATCGGCCTGCAAAAGCCCCATCATATGATGGAGATGGCTGAGGTGATCTGGGAGAACCGCGACGCGCTCCCCTATGCCTGGAACATCCTCAAGGACGGGGTCTGCGACGGCTGCTCCTTGGGGCCGCGCGGCCTGCGCGACGACGTGATCGACGGCACCCACGTCTGCACCAGCCGCCTCAAGCTGCTGCGGGTCAACACCATGCCCGCCCTCGCGCCGGCGGACCTCATCGACATCGAGCGCCTGCGCGCCATGTCCAACGCCGAGCTGCAGGCCCTCGGCCGCCTGCCCTACCCCTTCATCTACCGAAAGGGCGACCGGGGCTTCACCCGCATCGGCTGGGATGAGGCGCTGCGCATCGCTCGGGATCGGCTCGCTGACGTTGATCCCAAGCGCCTGGCCTTCTTTGCCACCAGCAAGGGCGTCACCAACGAGACCTACTACGCCTTCAACAAGGCGGCCCGGCTGCTCGGCACCAACCACGTGGACTTGTGCGCTCGGCTCTGCCACGCCGCCACGGTGGCGGGCCTGACGCGCACCATCGGCGTCGGCGCGCCGACGTGTTCGCTCAAAGATTTGATCGGCACTGACCTCATCCTGCTCATCGGCACCAACCTGAGCAACAACCAGCCGGTGTCGATGAAGTACCTGATGGAGGCCAAGCGCAAGGGCACGCGCGTGGTGGTCGTCAACACCACGATGGAGAAGGGCCTGGCCCGCTACTGGGTGCCCAGCGATCCGCGCTCGGCCTTGTTCGGCTCCAAGCTGATGGACGACTTCATCCAAGTCAACGCCGGGGGCGACATCGGCTTCCTCAACGGCGTGCTCAAGGCCCTGATCGAGCGCGGGGCCGTCGATCTCGACTATGTGGCCGCCAAGACCGAGGGCTTTGAGGCCGCGGCCGCCGCCGTGTCGGCGCAGAGCTGGGAGGCGCTCAGCCACGTCAGCGGCGTGAAGCGGCGGGACATCGAGTGGTTCGCCGAGCTGCTCACCCGGGCCCGCAGCTTCGTGACCGTCTACAGCATGGGCCTCACCCAGCACCGGTGGGGCGTGCAGAACGTGGAGGCTGTCGTCAATCTCCACCTGGCCACCGGCACGCTGGGCCGGGAGAAGTGCGGCATCTTGCCGATCCGCGGCCACTCCGGCGTGCAGGGCGGCGGGGAGGTGGGCGTGGCGCCCAACAAGCTCCCGAGCGGCCGGCCGCTCAACGAGGCGACGGCGGCCGAGATGAGCGCGCTGTGGGGCGGTCTGCCCGTGCCGAGCTGGACGGGCATGACCACCGGGCCGATGGTCGAGGCCGCCCACCGCGGCGAGCTCGACCTGCTCTACAACCTCGGCGGCAACCTGCTCGCGACGATGCCCGACCCTAAGTTTGTGGTCGAGGCCTTCGCCAACACCCCGGTGCGCGTACACCAAGACATCGTCGTCAATACGAGCATGCTGCTGGAGCCCGGCGAGCTGGTGCTGCTGCTGCCCGGCCAGACCCGCTACGAGCAGAAGGGCGGCGGGACCAGCACTTCCACCGAGCGGCGCATCCGGTTCAGCCCGGAGATCGACGGCCACCCGCAGGTGGGCGAGGCGCGGCCCGAGTACCAGATCCCGGCCGACTTCGCGCGCGCCCTGCGGCCCGGCCTGGCCAAGGAGCTCGACTACACCGACAGTCAAGTGATCCGCGACGAGATGGAGCGCACCATGCCGGTCTACGCCGGCATCTCCACCCTCAAGCAGGCCGGCGACTTTGTGCAGTGGGGCGGCCCGCTGCTCTGCCGCGACTTCAAGACGATGCCCAACAAGCGCGCGCGGTTCACCGCCATCGACCTGCCCGAGAATGACGTGCCGGAGGGGATGTTCTGGTTGACCACCCGCCGGGGCAAGCAGTTCAACTCGATTATCATCAAGGACATCGACCACCTGCAGGGCGGGGCCGGCCGAGACGACGTGTTCATCAACCCCGTCGATATGGCGCGCTTGGGCCTCAAGCCCGGCGACCCGATGCGCCTGCGCAGCGAGCTCGGGAGCTGGGAGGGCCGCGCGCGCCCCATGAACATCAAGCCGGGCGTGCTTCAGGCCTATTGGCCGGAGTGCAACGGCGTGATCACCCGCCGCTACGACCCCTGCTCGGAGCAGCCGGACTTCAACGCCATCGTCAGCGTCAACGCCGGCTGATCCAACCGATCAGCCGAAGGTGGCGATGGGCTGCCCGCTCTTGACCTCAATCGACAGCGGGCTGGTCTTGCCGCCCAGCGTGAAGCTGCTGTCGCTGTTGAGCGAACCCTTGCCGTTGATGCCCTTCTTTTGGCTCCAGCCGGCCTGGGCGGCGATGGAGTAGCTGATCTGCATGGCGCTCTGGCTGGCGAAGCTGGGCGCGCGCGCCGCCGACTTGAGCTGCTGGCCGAAGGCGGTGTACTTGACGGCCTCCGGCCCAAAGGCGAGGCCGCCCACGAGGCTGGAGATCTGCGCGACCTCGCTGCGCCGGCTCTTGTTGGCGGCGTCCTTGATGAGCTCCTTCATGGCCAAGCCAAACTCGGTGGCCCACTCGGCGCCCATCAAGGTGAGCTCGCTGAAGTCCCCGAGCTTCATGGACTTGCTGGCGCTGATGCCGACGAAGAACTCGGTGAGCTTGCCGCCGGCGAACACGAAGGTGACGTTGGGCGTGATCTTGACGCCGAGCTTCTTGTGCTCGAAGCTGCCCTTTACCGTCACAGACGTGTTGTTGCTGATCTCGAGGGCGCTGCGGTTGCCGTCGGCGTTCTCGATCTTCTTGGTGAAGTTGACCTCGGCCGTGGCGCTGGCGCCGCCGAGCACGCTGGCCTCGGCCCCGGCCTCGACGCCGCCGCCGACGCTGGCGGTGATCGAGTCGCCAGAGTCCATGCCCTCGATGGTGGCCTTTTTGGACTCGGCCGACAGGATGCCGTTGGACATCATGTCCTTGATCGAGCTCGGCGCGCCGGCCGCGTCGCAGGCGCCCTCGATGACCAGCCGCAGCGTCAGCATGAACTGGCGCATGATCTCGCCCGCGCTGTCGCCGACGATCTTGAGCGAGCCCTTCACATAGCCTTTGAAGTAGGCCATGAACTTGGGCCACCAGCCGCCGCCGTTGCTGCCCGCCTCGGCCCGCAGGCCGATCTGCGAGGACAGGGTGACCTCAAACTCGCCGGTGGCGCTGCGCGCGAGCTGCATCTCGAGCGAGGGCTCGATGTAGGCCGCCGCGACGGCGACCGAGGCGATGGGGATGCGGCCGGAGATCTTGAGGCTGGCGAAGGAGCCGGCGCTGGGCACCGCCGCGTCCATCGCCTTGGACGCCGCCCCCATGAACGAGGCGCCGCTGTTGACGGCCCCCATGTCCACGGCGGGCTTCTTGGCGCCGCCCGACTTGCCGGCGAGCTGATCGATGGCCGCCTGGTTGCCCGCGCCCGCGGCCGGGGCTTGGCTCTGGGTGTTGGCTTGGCTGGTGGCCCCTGCGCCTTGCGCCGGGGTCTGTTGCTTCTGCAAAGCCGGACCGCCCATCGCTCTCTCTCCTTCGGGCTGGGTGGCCCGCCGATCACGTCAAACCAATGAAACTAAACGAAGGTCAGCGATCAGCCGCGCGCGAGCTCGGCGTCGAAGTAGGTCGTGGTCGCGCCGAACTCGACGCTGCCGTGGGGCTGCATCACCGAGAGCAGGCGCCAGTTGGCCTCGTCGCGGGCCGGGTGGCCCTCGTCCAAGCCGCGCAGCTCGTCGGCCAGGACCTCGGGATCGCCGTCGCAGGCCGCGGCCAGCGCGGGCACGAGGCTCGGGTCGAGGGCCACGGTGAAGTGGAAGGGCAGGCCCGGGTGGAAGGCGCCGCCGAAGATCGGCCCCAGCACGCCGGCCTCGAGGCCGAACAGCGCCCCGCTCTGGATCTTGGACCAGACCCCGGTGCCGCCGTGAAGCTCGGCGCGAACGCCCACCAGCACGTTGTCGACGAGGTCTGCGACCACGGTGGCGGGCGCGGACCACGCGGCGAAGCCGAGCGCCGGCGCGTCGAACAAAGGTCGGGCGATCATGACGCGGCGCAGGGGCAAGGCAGTCCTCGCGCCCATTTCAACACGACGCTCCGCTGCGGGCGCTTTCACCCCGATGACACGGCGCGAAGGCCGCGCTCGGGCACCTCCCACGCCTGCGCGCCCGTCGGCGCCCTGCGGCAGGGCTCAGATGGCCAGGCGTTCACCGCGGTCGTAGCGCCACTTTCGGCCGTCCGGCCCGAAGACGTAGACGCCGTCCCGCTCGCCCACGCTCGTCGCGCTCGCTTCGCTGAAGTCAACGAGCAGCAGGCTGTCTTCGTTGAGGCCTACGCAGTGGTGGGTGGCGAAGCGGCGGGCGAGGTAGGCGAGGTTGTCGGGATCTTCGGTGTGGATGCGGTCGTCGCAGTGGGGCAGCACCTGAAGCCCGCCGAGCAGGCCGAGGCCGCGGTCATAGAGCCGAAACTCCCGCTGGGCCGGGTCGGTCGCGTAGTCGTCGTAGATGATCATGCGCTCGCAGAGCACGAGCGTGCCGGCGCTCACGCACAGGGCCGTCGCGCCCAGCCGCAGGGTCTCTTGCAGGGCGGGGCCGAGGTCGAAGAAGCGCAGGGTGTTGAGCAGCGCCGCGGGATCACCGCCGGGCAGCACCAAGGCGTCGGCCTGCAGGATCAGGCTCTCGAGCTGCGCCCGCCGCGCGCGCCACTCGGGGTCGAAGCGCAGCCCGGTGCTGCGCAGCAGGCGCTCGTCGGCCTCGGCCAAGGCGGCCAGCATGCGTCGGTCGTGGGCCACCAGATCGGCGAGGTCGTGGCCGAGCTCGCGGGTCAGCGCCCGGGCGTAGAGCCCCACGGCCCCCATCATCGACTCCGGCAGCAGCTCGTCCTGCACGACCGCGGGCAGGCGCCCCAACCGAAAGTCGCTGTCCTGCCCGCGCAGGCCACGCGCGCTGCGGCGGATGCGCTCGGCGAGGTAGCGCGTCTTCTCGACGTAGAGGTCGCGGGCTTGGTCTTCGTACCGATCGAGCTCTTCGGCGAGCTGCGCCACGTCGGGCCGGCGCCGCAGCCAGGCCGCGCGGTGCCCCCAGGCTTGGAGGCTCGTGACCCGGTCGGCGCTGCTGACGCCGGCGGTGACAATGGCCTGCTGCAGCGGCCCGTCGTTGACCTCGCCCGCACCCCAGGCAGCCGAGATGACGAGCACCCGGGGCGGCTGACCGTCGTCGCGGCCGCGCAGGGCGTGCCGCCGGGCGCCCGCCATCCAGGGCTTGGCGAGGCGCAGGAGCTCGGCGGGGGAGCTCTGGTTTCCGTTCAGCAGCAGGCGTCCGCGCATGGGGACCTCCGCGGCGGCCCTAAGCGCCCGCTGGGTCGCGCGCGACCGTCCGCAGCCCCCGCCGAGGGCCGGGCCAGAAGGACGCGCCGGGCGCTGTTTAGCTCGGCCCGAGCGGCTTGAGCTTGAAGCCCGACAGGGCCCCGTCGATGCCGGCGCGCACCCGGGCCCGCAAGGCCGCCGCGTCGTCGGGGTCCTCGCCCGGCGCGCCGAGCAGGCCGCGGAGCAGGGCGTCGTCCACCGCGAACTTGGCGCGCGGGTCGACGTGGAGGCGGGGCCCGACCATGGCCGCGAGGCGCGCGGCCACGGCGTCGAGGTCGCCTTCGCCGTCCCCTGTGCTGAGGCTGTCCTCCGCTGCCTCCAGCAGCGCCCGGAGGGGGCCGAGCTCGCCGGCGCTCGGGGCCGAGGCCAATGCGGCCCGCAGCCCGCGCAGGCCGGCGGCGGCGGCGGCGGGGTTGTCGGCGCGCAGCGCGTCCGCGGCGGGGGCGAGGGCCGCGGCGAAGGCCTCGGGGCTCATCAGGCTGCGCGGGCCCAGCAGGGCGGCGCGCTGCTCGGCGCTGAGGCTGTCGATGGCGTCGGCGAGGGCCTGGCCTGCGCCATTTTGCGCCTCCGGGCGCGGCGGCTCGGGCAGGGCCTGCAGGGCCGCGTCGGCGGCTTGGATCAGGGTCGGCGGGCCGGCCGCGCGGTGGGCCTCGATGAGCGCCCGCAGCGGGGCGCCCTCGGGCCCAAGGTTGTGCCAGTAGGCCTCGGGCAGCAGCGTGTCGGCGTCGGGGAAGGGCGCGAGCGCTTGGATCAGCGCCACCCGGTCGGCCCGCTCGGTCATCTTGAGCAGGGCGCCGCCGAGGGCGCGCCGGGGCAGCAGGCTCGGCTGGGCGAGGAGCCGTGCCGGCCGAAGTCGGGCGAGGCCCAGCGCGCCGGGCCGACCCGCCGCGGCGCCGGCCGCCATGGTCTCGATGGCGAGGCTGTCCGCGTCTTTGGCGCTGGCGGTGAGCACCACGAGCAGGCAGTCGTAGAGATCGGCGTAGAGCAGGGTGCGCTCGGGGTGCCGCTGCCCGTCGAGGCGCGGGCGGCGGGCCTTCATGACCTGGGCGACGGCCTCGGCCGGCGCCTCGGGGCCGATCCGCAGCAGAAAGTCGACCGCTTGGCCGCGCAGGAGCGGATCTTCGGCGCCCAGGGCCGCGACGACTCCCGCGAGCAAGACCGGTCCTTGTTCGCCGGCTTCGGCGAAGGCCTGCACGAGGCCGTCCACCGCCTCGCCGTTCTTGGCGCTCCAAGGGATCCCGTCGAGGAGCTGCTGCCGCACCATCCCCGCCAGCGCCGCGTCGGGGATCGGGCTGCCGGCGTGGCGGAGCCCGGGGGTGGTTTCGGTCGCCATTAGAACAC
>CANHON010000034.1 GCA_947462115.1 Deltaproteobacteria bacterium
GATCCCGGCCCTGCCGCTGGCCTTTTGGGCGGCCCGCCACGGCAGCGCGCTCGCTTTTGTGCTCTGCGCCGCCCTGCTCGGCAGCACCCGCGAGGAGGCCCTGGTGCTGCTCCCGGTGGTCGGCCTCGCCGGCGGGCTGCCCCGGGCGGTGCTCGGCGCGCTGGTCTCCGTCGGCTTTGTCGGGATCTACGCCGCGGAGGCGGCCTCGAGCTATGGCAACCCCCTGCTCACCATCGCCTCCTTCGAGGCCAAGGCGGCGTCGGCGCCGGTGATGCGGATCCCCCCGATCCCTTGGTCGCTCTACGGCTTCATGGGCGGCCCCGGCCTGCTCGGGGCCCTGCTCGCGCCGGCGGTGTCCCTGGCGGCGGTGCCGGTCATGGTCTTCCACACCCTCGACCCCGAGAGCATCCGCAGCACGCTCAGCGAGTCCATCCACCACTTGAGCCCGCTGGTCGGTATTTTCACCTGCGGCGGGGTGGTGGGCTTCGCGCGGCTCTGCCGGCTCGGCCGTCCGGCGGCGGCGCTGTCGCTCCTGCTGTGCCTTGGCGCCATCCGGGCGTCCTATGTGGCGTGGGAGCCCATCCTCCACAAGCAGGGCTGGCGGATCGACCGCGGCCCGAACGAGCGGGCCAAGGTCTGGGGCTTGTTGACCCAGGTGCCCGAGGATGAGGTGCTCTACATCGATCTGTTCTTGGTGCCCGCCGCCGCGCGCCGGCCCTACGTCATCACCTCGGACAGCGAGTCCGAGCCCCAGGCCATCGAGCTGCTTGAGGGCCGACCGGTGCGCTGGGCGCTGGTGCAGGGCGACTTCCCCGGCACGCCGATCGACCGGGCGGCCGGCTACACCCTCTACAAGCTCGACGAGGACAACCCCTACCCGCTGCAGAAGCGGTCGCACCGCCCCGGTCCGCCCCGGGCCCAAGGCAAGCCCCCGCAGCTCCGCTGAGCGAGCCGAGGGGCTGAGGCGAGCGGATCAACCCGGGCCGATCAGCGGCCGCGGCCCCGGACCAGCGCGGCCCCGCCGGCCTCGACGCTGCCCGAGGGGCTCATGCGGTCCATGCCAATGAGCAGCTCGCCGAGGAGGTCGAGGTCGGTGTCGCCCGCGCCCACCACCTGCCCGCCGAAGCCGTTGTCCACCCGGTCGGAGAACAGCAGCAGGTCGGCGTCGCCGAGGTCGCGGTTGCCGGCCAGGGGCCCGTAGAGCACGCCCACCACGCCGAGGCGATCGGCGTCCACGCCGCGGGGGTCGCTCACGGCGATGTCGTCGTTGCCGTCGCCGTCGAAGTCGCCGATGCCCGCCACGCTGGCGCCGGTCAGGCCGTCTGCCCGGGCACCCAAGCAGGAGAAGTCGGCGTCGCTGGCGTCGTATGCGCCGCCGGCAGCGCCGCCGTGGAACAGGTAGGCCGCGCCCCCGTCCCGCGCGCCGAGGTCCGCGCCGGTGGCGCCCACGATGAGATCATCGTAGCCATCACCGTTCACGTCACCGGCCCCGTCGGCAGCGGCGCCGAAGGCCTCGCCGTCCGAGATCCCGTAGAAGCGCAGATCGGCGTAGGCCACGTCCACTTGGCCGCTGGCCGGGCGGGTGAAGACATAGGCCGCGCCGACCTTGGCCCCGCCCACCATCACCACCGGGCTGCTGAGGAGCACGTCGCCGAGGCCATCCCCATCCAGATCGCCGGCGCCGTCCACCACGCCCCGGCCGAGCTCGCTGTTGGGCGTCTCGCCGGTGAAGACCGCGACCGCGTCGGTGATCTGCTCATCGCGCCGCCAGGGCCCGCTCAGCATGTAGACCTTGCCCGCCCGGTCGCCAGGGCCGACGTCAGCGCCGGGGGCCGCCACGAGGAGCTCCACGGCGCCGTCGCCGGTGCGGTCCGGCGAGCCGCCCAGCCGGAAGCCCAGCTCGTCGCTGAGGTTCAGGGCCGCGAAGGTGGCCTCGGCCGTCAGGGCGCTGGCCCCGCCGGTCATCGGGCCGCTGAAGATGAGCACCGAGGGGCTGTCGATGCCCGCGATGCCGCCGCCCGCGAGGGGGGCGCCCACCGCGAAGTCACCGAAGCCGTCGCCGTTCATGTCGCCGAGCGCCGCGAGCCCCTGGCCAAAACCGTCGCCGATGGTGGTGGAGGTGATGGTGGCGGTGGCGGCCGAGGCGTTGACGAAGCCGCTGACGGGCGAGCCGAACAAGTAGACCACGCCGGGCTGGTCGGCGTAGCCGTCGCCGCGCGAGGCCATCAGCAGGTCGGGGCGCCCATCGGCGTCAATGTCGCCGGCGCTGGCGATGCGGGTGCCGAAGCGGTCGCCGGCCCCTTCACCCTGGAAGATGGCGTCTGCCACGTCCACCACGGCGTACTCACCGGTCAGGGCGCAGCCCACCGCGGCCCCGTCGCAGTTGTTGTCGAGGCCGTCGTCGCAGACCTCCATGGCGCCGGGGTTGACGTCGGGGTTGGTGTCGTCGCAGTCATCGACCACGGTGAAGCCGTCGCCGTCCATGTCGAGCACCGCCTCGCCGTCGTCGCCGCCGCCGGTGTCGATGGGATCACCGGTGTCCACGGGATCCCCGGTGTCGATCGGCCCGCCGTCGGCGCCGCCGTCGCTGCCGCCGTCCCAGCTCCCGCCGGGCGTCTCGGTGCTGCCGCTGTCCCCCTCTTTGGTGTAGATCACACAAGCGGGCAACATCAAGAGGATGAGGAGGCGCGAAGGGGAGCGGGGGTGCCGATACATCGAGGACCTCGGAGCGAGAGGGATGGTCCGGCGGTGGCCGGGGCCCCCGCGTGGGGAGCGCCTCCGCGTCCCCATCGTAGCCCAAGCGCCCGCCGGTGGCAGAAGAACACCGCAGGGCGGCCTGCCTGTCACCCCAGTGGGCGCTCAGCCGGCGGCGGACCGGGCCAGGTGCGCCCCCACCAGCTCCACGCACAGGGCCTCGATGGCGGCCTCGTCGGGCCCGACCGGCAAGGGGCTGCGCCCGGCGCGCAGCAGCGCCTGCACCTCGGCTTCGAGGCGGGTGGCCTCCTCGATGAGCCGGTCGTAGCTCCAGCCGCCGCGGCGCACGAGCAGCAGCTCCTCCGCGTCGAGATCACCGCGCCACACGTGAAGCTCGCCGGTCTGCACCAGCTCTTTGCCCATGCGGAGCAAGCGGAGCAGGTGCGCGCCGTGCTTGGTGTCGTAGCCAAACTTCGCCTCGAGGGCGGCGCGGTCGGGGTTTCGCTTTCGGGCCCACTCTTGGAAGTTCAACCAGCCGCGCTGGGCGGCGGCGAAGCGGCGCTCCCGCTCCATCAGCGAGATCACGCCCTCCGACAGGCCCGCCCGCCGGCCCGCCGACCGCCACAGGCCGTCGCTGCCGCCGAGGCTCTCCTCGACGAAGCGCCGGTGCCCTTCGGCGAAGCGCAGCCGCTCGTGCTCGGGCAGGCCGCTGAGGTCGAGGGTCCAGGTGTCGAGGGCCTTCTGCACCGCGGCGTTGGCGGCGGCGAGCTGATCGGCGGGCAGCAAGGTGTGCTCGGGCAGCTCAAAGTCGGCGCGGGCCGGCGCGCGCTTGGGGGGGTGCAGGAGCCAGGACCGGTGGCCCTCGATGCGGCTGAGCTGCGCCCGAGCATAGCCCGCGAAGGTTCGGCCCGCGCGCTGCGACAAGAAGATACGGCGCGCCTCCCGCAGGCGCAGGCCGAGGGGCCCGCAGCGGCGCAGCTCGGCCTCCCGGCAGAACAGCAGGTCGAGGATCGACGGGTTGCACTCGGCGGCGAGGCGCAGCAGCTTTTGAAGGCCGTAGACCGAGCCCTCGAGCTTGGTGTGGCGGGCCGCCGCGCGCTCATCCTCGTTGAGAACAGCCTCAAACACCGCGATCTCATCCGGGTGATCGACCTGCTCAAACAGCGGGCGCAGCCCGAGCAGCACGGCCGCGGGCGGGAGCAGGCAGCCCTTGAGATCGACGTCGCTGTCGGGGGTGTGCAGGCCGTAGGCCCGGCTGCCGGAGACGCAGAGCAAAAAGGTGTGTTGGAGCAGATCGAAGCGCATGGCCTCGGCTATCCAGCCCGCGGAGACCGGACAGCGGGCAGCGGGCAGCGGCGCGGATAGGCCGCCGGCCCGCCGAGGCGACCGTGACGCAGCCCCCCGCACCGAGCCCCGGCCCGCCCGGCGCCGCGCCCCCCAGCCTCAACACGCTCCGGCTCGCCTTTTTGGCGATGCTGGGCGGGGTCGGAGCCTTCGGGCCCTTCTTGGGGCTCAGCCTCAGCCGCGCCGGCTACAGCGGGGCCGAGGTGGGCCTGCTGCTCGGCGTGATCCCGCTGGCGAACATGGTGGCGACGCCGCTCTGGGCGATGGCGGCCGATCGCAGCTCCGCCGCCACCCGCATCCTCCAGCTCGCCGCCGCGGCCTCGGCCGCGATCGTCGCCGCCATCGCGATCGGCGGCCTGCCCTTCGCCGCGCTCGTCGGGGTGCTCGCCCTCTACGGCCTGATGCGGGCGCCGGTGGGGCCGGTGCTCGACGCCCTCACGGTGCGGGCCTTGGAGCTCGGCTCGGGCGATCCCAGGGGCTACGGCCGGATCCGCTTGTGGGGCTCGGTCGGCTTCTTGGCGGCCGGGGCGACGGCCTCGGTGGTGGCCGACCACTTCGCCGCGCCCGGCGCGCCCCTGTGGGTGGCCGTCGGCTGCTGGTCGCTCGGGACGCTCGTCTTGCTGCGGATGCCGGCGACGCGGGCCAACGGTCCCGTCGCGCTGGGGGCCTCGCTGCGGGCGCTGGGGGGCCAGCCGGGGCTGCGCTGGCTCGTCTTGGCGCTGCCGCTCCACGGGCTCGGGCTCAACGCCTATGACGCCTGGTACGCCATTCACATCGACGCGCTCGGCCTCGACAGCGCCTGGACCGGGGCAGCCATGCTGGTGGGCATCGGCGCGGAGATCGGCTTGATGGCCCTGTCGGCCCGGGTGCTCGGGCGCCGCGATCCGCTGCTGCTGCTGATGTTCGCGATGGGCCTCGCCGCGGTCCGCTGGGCCATCGTGGGGCTTGTAGACGCCCCCCTGCTCCTGACCGCCGCGCAGCTCAGCCACGGCGTGGTCTACGGCCTGTTCTGGATGGCGGCCACCGAGGCCATGCGCCGGTGGGCCGCGCCGCAGGTGCGCGCCAGCGGACAGGCCCTGCTGCTCGTCGCTTGCTACGGCCTGGGCCCGGTGCTCACCTCGACGGTGGGCGCGCTGATCGTCCCCAAAATGGGCACGGGTGCGCTGTTCTTGGCGGCCTCCCTCGCGAGCCTCGGGGCCACGGCCCTGGTGGGCCTCGCCTGGCGGGCCAGCGGCGCGCCGCGTCCTAGCGCTGAGGGCTGAGGGCTGAGGGCTACCGCGCGGCGAACACGTTGATCTCGCGAGAGTCCTCCAGGGGGACCCCAGCCACCTCGGCGCTGGCCCACAAGGCCCAGGTCCCTGGCGGCAGGTCGAGCACCTCCACCTCGGCGCCCTCCGCCCCCCAGCCGCCGTCCGGGAGATCGCCTTCGAGCCACCAGATCGGCGCCTCGCAGGCCGTCACGGCGCCGTCGGAGCCGCGGCACTCCATCTGCAAGACCGTCGCCGCGCCCTCATCCAGGTAGGCCCCGCTGATGGGCGCGGTGATCGCCATTTTGGGCGAGGTGGGTCGCGAGCCGACGCGCTCCCGCTCGCCTTTTTCGCCGCAGGCCAGCCCGAGCAGCGGCAGGGCGAAGGCGAAGGCGAAGCGGCCCAGCGGGGCGGCGCGCCGGCGGGCAGCGTCTCGGGTCGGGGCGGCGGCGGCGCGGCTGAGCATCGGGGTTCCGGGCGCGGGTGCAGACTGCGGCCGCCGATGCTAGCCCGCGGCCGCCCTCCCCGGAGTCCCCGATGCCCGACGCCCCGCGCGGCCTGCTGTTTTTGTGCCCCGACGGCGCGGCCCTGGGCCCGATGGCCGAGGCGCTCGCCCGAAAGCTGGCCCCCGACCGCGAGAGCCTCGCCGCCGCGCCCACGCCCGGCCACGTGCGGCGCAGCGTGCGGGACCTGCTCCGCGCCCGCGGCCTGGAGACGGCCGGCCTGCGGGCCCGCGCCATGTCCGAGGTGGACGCCGAGGAGATCGGCCACGTCTTTGTGCTCGGGGAGGGGCTATCGCTGCCGCCGCTGGCCTCGAGGCTGGCCGTCCACGTGTGGCCCACCCCCGACCCGCTCAGCGGTCCGCCTGGAGAGCACCGGGAGGCCTGCGAGGCGGCCCTCGACCGGCTGGAGGCCCGGCTCTCGCGGTGGTTGACCAGCGCCCGCGCCCTCGATGACAAGCGCTAGACACCTGTCACCGCGCGTCATTTCGCTGAAGACACAGGCGGCGCGTCCGCAAGGCTGGCCTACGCTCCGCGCAGCGCCCCCCGGTCGTGCCCAACGTGGGCCCACCTGCGCTCCACGCCCCCTGGAGCCCCGATGCCCCCACCCCGTCCATTGATCGCCGTCGCGCTCAGCCTCTCCGGCTTGAGCCTGCTCCTCGCCTCCTCCATCACCGACGCCGCCGACGTGCAGGCGCCGGAGGTATGGCAGGCGAGCGCCGATGCCTGCGGCGACTACGCGGGCACCAGCACCTTCGGCTTCTGCTTGCAGCGCTTGTCCGCCCAGGCCGAGCGTCTGGAGGAGATGGTCGGCATCTGCGCGGGCAGCGGGGAGTGGGAGGTCGCCTGCCGGGTGGCCTGGGTTCGCACGCACATCCACGATCGGCGCACCGATCGCGCCGCGCTGTTGGCCGGCTGCGGCGCTGATCCCGACTGCAACTTCGTCGTCACAGATCAGCGCCCCAGCGGCTCGATCAAGGACCAGCTCGACGACTGCGCCGAGCACGTCCGGCCCTACCTCGGGGACTGCGCGGGCCACACGCTGCGCCGCTTCCACCCGCTCACCGCCTCCCCCGAGCTCCCTGCGCTGCTCAACGAGGCCGAGCCGTGGATGTACCAGCACATCGCCGCGTGGGCGGGCGTCGCGGTCGGCTGCGGCGGGCCGGGCTCCTGCGACGACGCCGGGCCGCTGGCCCGGGACTGCGCGCCTTGGCGGGACCGCTACGCGAAGTCACCGGCCAACTGCCCTTCGGCGACCCCGCTCCACGCGCCCACGGTGCAGGTGAACTGATGCGACGCGCCGCCCCGGCGGTGGCCCTCGCCGCCGCCTTGTTGAGCTGCGCCTGCAGCACCGCCCCCCAACCCTGCAAGGACCAGAGCCCTGGGATCGCCCGGGACCGCTGCTATGCCGACGAGATCGCCACCCTCGGCCCCAATCAACGGGCAGAGGCCCAGCTCGCGGCCCGGGCGATCAGCGACCCGCTCATCCAGAGCGAGGCGGTGATCCGGTGGATCGGCGCCAACGCAGGCTCGCTTCAGCCGCCCGCGGGTCAGGAGCTGTGCAACCTCATCGACGCCGCCGACCGCGACACCTGCACGCGCCGCCTGAACTCGCCGCACCTCCAGCGGTAGCCTGGGCCCCTCCGACCGCCACCGCGGCGCGCGTCCGGTCGGTCGAGGGGGATGTGGCGTGAGAAAAGCCCGCAGCGGACTATTTTCGACGATAGCGTGGCCGATGGCCACCCTATTCTGGGGCCTCGCTTGCGGAGACGGCGCGCCGATCGAGGCGGGGCCCTGTGAGCGCTACGCCGGCACCAGCACCGAGGGCTTTTGCCGCGCCCGCGCCGCCGGGGAGGCCGCCCGCCCGGAGACCCTCGACGCCTACTGCGCGGCGAGCGGGGAGTGGGCGCCGCTGTGCCACCAGAGCTTCGTGCGGGCCCAGCTCGCCCAAGGGGCCGTCCCGCGCGCCGTTTTGATCGAGTGGTGCGGGGGCGGCGCGGACTGTGCCCTCGAGGTGCTCGACCTGCGGCCGGCAGAGGGCTGGTCGGAGCAGCGCGCGCTCTGCCTCGAGTGGGCCGGGCCCTACGCCCAGGACTGCCTCACCCACGCGCTCGGACGCTGGGCCACTGGCGCGCCGACCGCCGCGGAATTCGACGCCCTGATCGCTGATCCCGGGCCGGACGCTGCGCTGGTCGGCGGCTGGTTGGGGGCGGTCGTGGCCTGCCGGGGCCTCCGCGCCTGCCCGGCCGAGGGGCCCACCGCCGCGGCCTGCGCCGAGGGGGAGGCCACGCTGCGGGCCGAGCCCCACCGCTGCCCCCAGCCGATCCGCGGCCCTGCTGGACCGCCCCCGATCCCGCCGAGCCCCGCGGGGAGCCCCGCAGCGGCGCCCGCGCGCTGAGCTGAAGACCGCGAATCCCCGCGTCGCCCGCGTCCGCGATCTTCCAGCCTGTCGTATACTCCCGAAGCGCCTCCGCTTGGCACGAGCCGGGCGGTTCACCGCAGCCGCCCGCGCCCCTCCGCCCCGCGCACACGCCCACCGCCGAAACACGCGCCGCGGCCCCCCTGGGGTCCACCGGCCCCGGACGACCATGGACTTCCTCGCCGACACCAGCACCCTGAACCTGGTGATCTTCTTCGTGGTGATCCCCTTTTTGGCGGGCTTGACCTTGGTCCTTCGGTTCATGCAGGCGCCGAGGGACGGCGGCCCCGAGCCGGTGCGGGTGCAGATCCCCGTGCCCGCCCCGGCCGCCCCCGTGGCCGCGCCGCCCCCGAGCCCCGCGCCGCCGCCGAGCGTGGCGCCCGGCTTGGAGCTGCGGATCCGCCAGCAAGAGCAGGAGCTCGCCCAGCTCCGCTACGCCATGCACGAGCTGCGCGCCGAGCTCACCGAGCGCGAACAAGAGGTCGAGCGCCTGCGCCTGCATGAGCGCGCCCTCGACACGCTGCGCGAGGAGGCCCGCCGCAGCGAGCTCGCCCTGGAGAGCCTGCGCCGCGCCCACGAAGACCACGAGCCAGAGCTCCTCCTCGCCCAGATCGCCCGCCGAGACAACGACTTGCGCCTCGTGCGCGAGGGCCTCGAGCAGGAGCGCGCCCGGGTCAAGGCGCTGAGCGCCGAGCTGTCGGACCGCGGCCTCGCCGCCACCTTCACCGCCGACGAGCAGCGGCGCATGCAGGACCAGCTCGACACCCTCAGCGGCGAGTACCTGGAGCTCAGCCAGCGGTGGATCGAGGTCAGCGACGAGAACAGCCGCCTGCACGCTAGCCTCGAGAAGGCCGACGATCGGGCCGTCGAAGCCGAGCGGGCCAGCCGCGGGGCCGCCGAGGCGCTCGAGGCCTTCAAGCGGGAGCACCGCCTCACCGTCGAGCAGCTCACCGAGCGCCACCGCGAGGAGCAGCGGGCGCTGCGGGCCGAGCTCGACAGCGTCCGCCCCGACCGCCTCGAGGCCTCCACCGAGGCGCTCAAGCGCATGGAGCAGACCGCCCGCGCCGAAGCCGAGGAGCGCGACGCCTTGATCGCCGAGGTGACGCGCCTGCTCCAAGGCGAGGAGGTGCTGCGCTCGGAGCTAGAGTCGGCCCGGATCGGCGCCGCTGCTTCCCGCCGCCTCGCTGAAGATGCCGTCGCTGGGCTCAAAGAGCTGCGGGCGCAGGCCGAGCGCGGCCGCTTGGCCGAGGCGGAGCTCGCGCGGGCCCAGTCGGTCGGTCCCCGCACCCCGGCTCCGGCTCCGGCTCCGGCTCCGGCGCCGACCACCGCCGTGCCGCTTGCTGCGCCGACGCAGGCCGAGCCGGCGCCGAGCCGGGCCCGCGCGCCCGAGCCTTCCGCCCCGCCTGTGCGAAAGCTCCGGGGAGACGGCCTGTTCTTCGACGAGCCCCGCCTGGTGAAGCCCCGGCCGCCCGCCGCCTCCACCCTCACCGAGCCCGAGGCAGAGAGCGAGCGGCGCATCGACCCCGACAACCGGGTGGACGACCTGCGCGGTATTTTCGGAGCCCCCGCCCGAGAGATCCACCGGCCGGCGCCGGCCCGTCCGGCCCCGAAGCCGTCCACCGAGGAGCTGGAGCCGAGCAGCGGCAGCCAGAGCCACCGCGTCGAGGACCTGCGCGGCGTCTTCGGCGGGCGCTCGCTGCACGCCCCGATGGCCGTGCGCCCCAAGCTCGGCAACGGCGACCCCATCGAGCCCTATGACAGCAGCGGCGGCCCCCTCGCCCTCGCCGCCGAGGACACGCCCCGCCCGGCTTGGCTCCGCACGATCAGCCCTGGGGCCGACCTCGAGGACGAAGACGACCTCTCGCTCGAGACCAACGACGAGGACGCCATGTTCGCGCAGGCCTTCGTCGGCGACGAGCTGCCGCGGGGCCTGCTCCCGCCCGGCGCGGCCGTGGCGGTGGCGACGGTCAACACCCGCGCAAACACCGTCCTGGACGAAGATGACGAAGAGGAGATGCTGGAGATGCCCGCCACGGGCATCGCCGAGCCCTCCGAGTGGGCCTCCGAGGAGCTGCCCGAGCCCCACAGCCTGCCGGTGCACCTCGCCCAGGCGGTGCTGCGGCGGGCGACCGGCGGCCTCGCCCCCTGCGAGCCCGCGCAGCTCGACCGCCTCGCCATGCACTTCGACGGCACCGTGGCGCGGGTGGTGCAGGAGGAGGCCTTTGAGGGCCTCAGCGGCCCCGGCTTCACCTTCGAGGCCTGGCTGCGGCCGCGGCGGGCCGAGCGCAAAAGCACGCTCATGTCCTACGTCGCGCGCCGTCGGTCCTGTGTGGCCATCTACCTGGAGGCCCGGGGCGGGCCGCCGGCGGTCTCGGTGGTCATCGACGGCGAGCACACGCCCCTCTCGGCCGCGGTGCCGCTGCGCCTCAGCGCCTGGCAGCACGTAGCCGTCTCCTGGAACGCCGCCACCGGCAACATCTACGTCACGGTGAACGGGGAAGAGCGGTACTCCGGCGCCCTCGCGGGCGGGGCCCGCATCCCCGGCGCGGGCCGGGTGGTCATCGGCCAAGACTGCCACGCCCTGTGGGACGACCTCAACCCGGGGCTGTCGCTGCAGGGCGAGGTCGCTGAAGTGCGTGTGTGGCGCTATTCTCGCACGCCCGAGGAGCTGGCCGCGGCCCAATTCCACCGGCCGCCGCCCTCGCCCCACCTCGTGATCTGGCGGACCGAGAGCCCCGCCGACTGAGCTGGGCGCGCGGCACCGGCGGGGATCAGGCCTCGGAGCCCCCTTCTTCCGGCTGGCTCTGCTGGGCGGCGATCTCGGCGTGGATCTTGGCCATGTCCAAAGCCCGCACCTGCTCGATGATCTGCTCGAGGGCCTGGGGCGGCAGCGCGCCGGCCTCGTTGTAGAGCATCACGCGCTCGCGGAAGATCATCAGCGTGGGGATGCTGCGGATCTGGAAGAAGCCCGCGAGGCCCTGCTGCGCCTCGGTGTCGACCTTGCCGAACACCACGTCGGGGTACTTCTCGCTGGCGGCCTCAAAAGTCGGGGCGAAGGCCCGGCAGGGGCCGCACCAGCTCGCCCAAAAGTCCACGAGCAGGATGCCGGACTCATCGAGGGTCTTCTGGAAATTCTCTTCGGTGACGGTCAGGGTGGCCATGGGGGCTCCGGCCCGATTGGGCGAACGGCGGGAAGCGCCGGGGACTGGCCCCGCGGAGACGGCCGGGCTGGCGGTCTGGGCGGCGGGCTCAGGTGCAGAGGACAAGCAACGAGCGGATGCCGCTGACGCCCACGGGTGACGCCAGCCGCCGACGCGGACGCCGACCCGCGCCCCTATCGGCCCGGCCGCCGACACGCCCTGCGCTGCCGCAGCCCCCGACCCGCGGGCGCCACCGGATAAGCAGGCCCCATGCAACGCCCCCACACCGCTGCCCGCCCGCCCCGACGCGCCCCGTCGCTCCCTTGCGCCGCGCTCCTCTGCCTCGGCGCCCTGGCCGCCGCCGGCGCGCCCGCAGAGGCCACCGCCGTCGAGGCCTGCGCGCCCGCAGGGTCGGGGGAGCCGCTGCAGGTCGCCCTGGTCACCAGCTCCAGCGGCGCGTTGATCTTCAACAGCATGGGCCACACCGCCCTGTGGTTCAGCGGCGGCCCGCTCCAAGAGAGCGAGGTCTACAACTGGGGCGCATACGACGGCATGCGGGCCGATCTGGGCCCGGCCTTCCTCCGCGGCGAGATGAACTTCTGGCTCGCCGATGAGGTGTGGCCGGTGCAGTGGAAACGCAACGTGCGCCAGCAGCGCAGCGTGGTGGTGCAGCGCCTCGATGTGCCAGAGGACGCTGCTTTGGCCCTGCTCGAGGAGCTGCAGGTCACGGTGCGCCCGGAGAACCGGGAGTACCGCTACCATTGGGCCACCGCCAACTGCGCCACCCGCGCCCGCGACGCCATCGACCGCCTGATCGGCGGGCAGCTCGCCACCGCCCTGGCCCACCCGGTGCCCCAGACCGCCCGCTTCGAAGGGGCCCGCCACCTGTCCCGGCACCCCGCCGTGGCCTTCGCATGGGACTTCATGGCCGGTCCCTACGTCGATCAGCCCCTGAGCGCCTACGCCCTCGGCATGGTGCCCGAGCGGCTCATGGACCTCGTGCAGCCCGTCCAGTGGACCGACGCCGACGGCCGGGTGCGCCCCCTCGTGGTCGAGCGCTGCACCCTGCGCGAAGGCGAGTACTCCTGGGCGCGCCCCACGCCCCTGCCCACCTGGCCCGTGGCCCTGCTCACCGCCCTCGGCGCCGCGCTGATGGTGGGGCTGGGCGAGCGGGGCCGCAGCTCCAAGGCCGCCCGTCGGGTCGCCGGCCTGATGCTCTCGGTGTGGGGCCTCTGCGCCGGCCTGCTCGGGCTCGTCACCTTCGTGCTGTGGGCCATCAGCGAGCTCGACGGGGTGGGGCCCACGGCGAGCTGGTCGGTGGCGAACCCCCTCACCCTGGCCTTGGTGCCGGCGGGCGTCCAACTCTGGCGGGGCGCGGCGGGCGGCCGAACCCTCGGCGCGATCACCGCCCTGCTCGCCGGCCTCGGCCTCGCGGGTCTCGCGCTCAGCCCCTTGATCCCCCAGGATTACCTACACATGGTGGCCGTGTTCTTGCCGCCGCTGCTGGGCGCGGCCGTCCTGTGGCGCGCGGCCTGGCGATCCCCGGCCGACCCTGGGCCCCGCTAAGGCAGCGGCACGGCGAGGGGAAGCTCGCCCGAGGGGGTGATGCTCGGCTCGTCCCGGGGCTGGTCGGACCCGGCGTTGACGCCCGCGGCGGGCTCGAAGGCGCCCAGATCAACGGCCTGTACCGTCGCGATCGGGGCCCAGCCGTCCTCGACCCAGCGGTGGCCGTCGAACCAGCCGGGCACCCAGACGCTGCCGGGTCGGCTCTCCAGGGGCAGCCAGTGGCCGGCTTGCCGCACGCCAGCGCTGTCCATGCGGGCCTCCACCCACAAGAAGCCAGCGCGGGCCGCGGGGCGCCAGAAGCCCTCCACCCACTGATGGCCGTCGAAGAAGCCCGGCTCCCACGTCATTCCTTCGGGCCAAGCGTCGGCGGGCTCCCAGTAGCCGGGGTGGTAGACCCCGGCGGTGTCGTAGGCCCCGTCCACCCAGACCCAGGCCCCGTCCAGCCGCCGCTCGGGCCGCCAGAAGCCGTCGATGTAGGTCTCGCCCACCCAGAAGCCGTCCACCCACACATAGGCGACGCCGGCGAACTCCGGGGCCACCGTGGCCGGCGCGTAGGAGCCGGGCACCCAGCCCGCCCAAGACTGGCCTTCGACCCAGACATAGCCGTCGCGGGGCGGCCCCATCCAGCCCACAGCCCAGGGGTAGAGCGCGCCGCCGAGGACCACGATGGTGACGCAGGACTGGTAGCGCCAGTAGGGGTGCGACCACCACCGAACGTAGTGGGGCCCGTAGCCCCGCCGCTGGGGGGCCTGCGCGCCGGCCTCGGGGTGGGGCTTCCGCTGCACGGGGTTGGGTCGAGACGTGCGCGGATCAGCGCCGTAGTGGCTGTTCTCGACGCCTTGTCGCGCGCCGAGCGGGCGCTCCCCCGGGCGGCCCAGCGCGGGGAGCAGCGCGGTGATCGGGCTCGGATCACGGCTGACCGGCACGCGCTGAACGAAGGGCGCCGTCCCCTCGCCGCCGCGCACCCGATCGACCTCCAGCAGCCGCACCGGGCCGCCGCCCGCCCGCACCGGCTGGCCCACCCGACCGGCGTCGGCCAGAGCGAGCTGTCCCTGGGCGGTAGGGCCCCGCATGGGGCTGATCAGACCAGCTTTTTCCGGGACCCGGACAACCGCCGCGGCGGGCGCCGGCGAGGCCAGGCCGCGGCCGACCCCGACCGGCGCGGCCGAGGCAGCCGAGCCGGCCGAAAAGGTGCTGCGGGGCGTCGGCGGGGGGATCGACCGGGCGGGCGGGCGGACGGGGCCTTGGACCGGGCCGACCCGCGGCTTCGACGGCTGGAGGGCCGGCTTTGCCGAAGGGACCGCCGGGCTGGACCGGGGGCCGCTCGGCTGCGGGCCGCTGCCCTCGCTGGGCTTGGGCGCGCTGGGCTTGGGCGCGCTCGGCTTGTCGCCGCCGCTGGGCTTCGCGCCGCTGGCTTCGCTCGGCTTGGCGCCGCCCTTGCCGCCCTCGCTCGGCTTGGCGCCGCCGCCGCCCTTTCCACCTTCGCTCGGCTTGGCGCCGCCGCCCTTTCCGCCGCCTTTGCCCCCGCCGGCGCCCTTCCCGCCGCCGCCGCCGCCCTTGCCACCGCCGCCGCCACCTGTACTGCCGCCGCCGCCGCCGCCACCCTTGGCCGCGCGGGCCCCAGCGCCAGGGCCCTGACCGGCCTCGGCCACATCGGCGCCGCCCCCGAGGCCGAGCCCAACGAGGGCCAGGCTGAGGAGCAGCGTGCGGAATGGGGTGAGGCGCAGGGTGATGCGCAGCAGCGAGCCCAAGCGGCGATGGTCCATGGCGACACCTCTGCCAGAGTGTAGCCCCGCGGGCCGGTCTCGGAGCCGCGGCTACCGCAAGATCTGGTCCACCGGCTTGTGCAGCGGCGGCAGCTCGGTCTCGCCGATGCGCTGGAGCAGGTTCACCTCGATCATGCGCGAGATGGCGCTCAGCGGCAGATCGTTGGGGTCGTGGCCGAAGGGCTCCTCGATCTCCTCGCCGATGCCATCCAGGCCGTAGAAGGCGTAAGCGACGATGGTCACGACGATGGGCGTGGCCCAGCCGAGGTCCTTGACCAAGCCGAGCGGCAAGAAGAAGCAGTAGATGGCCACGAGGCGGTGCATCAGCACGGTGTAGAGCCAGGGGATGGGCGTGGAGATGATGCGCTCGCAGGCCCCCTGGTAGTCGGTGTTGAGGGTCAGGGCGGCATCGATGGGAAGAACGTGCTGCGCGTGAATGTGGCCCTCACGGTACAGCGCGCCCACCTCGAGGCCGGTGGCGTGGTTGATGGCCGCCGGCACGTTGACCTCGCGCCGCAGCGCCTGGAGCTCGTCGGCGTGCAGCCAGGCCCCGAGCTCTTCGACGTCGACCTCGGCGCGCAGGTGCATGCGCACCGCGTGCACATAGGCCACCTGTCGCAGCACCAAGGCGCGCTTTCGGGCGTCCACCGAGGGCCCCTGCTCGGGGGTGGCCGGCGAGATGTAGCTGAGCGCGACGCGGGCGAAGGCGCGGGAGTTGTTGACCAGACCACCCCAGAGCTTCCGGCCCTCCCAGTATCGATCGTAGGAGGCGCTGTTGCGGAAGCCGAGGAAGATCGACAAGGCGAGGCCGACCAAGGAGAAGGGCGCGACGCTCAGGGTGAAGTCGCGGAAGTACCCGTTGTACCAAGCGAGGGTCACGCAGACGGACATCAACATCGAGATCAACAAGCGCGGCCAGATGCGGGCCAAGGCCGTGCCGCGAAAGGCCAGCAAGGTGCTGAGCCAGCTCCGGTTCTGACTGACGACCATCACCCCTCCACCGACCGCGGGCCCCAGGCCACGGGCCCACGCCACAGGCCGCGGCGGCGGCCAAGCCCTGCGGGCGCGGATAGCCACCTCGGGCCCCGTCGTCCGCAGCTGAGCGGCCGACAGCGGCGAAAACTGCCAGATGGAGGCCAACGGTGCACGCCCTCTTCTCCCCGCGCGGCGCCCGCCGCAGCCCCGCCGCCTGGGCGCCCGCGCTGTTGATCCTCGGCGCCTGCACCGGCTCCAGCCCCGCGCCCCAGACCGAGGCCGAGCCTGTCGCCAAAACCACCTCCAGCGCGCCGCTCTCCCCCTGGCCGGCCCGCACGCTCCTGCTGCGGTCGCCCGGCGAGGCGCCGCTGAGCCCCCTGCGGGTGGCCGTCGGAGAGGCCGCCCTGGAGCTGCGCTTCTCCAGCGAGGCCCTGGTCCTCGGCGAGCTCGGCGGGGCGCCGGTGGACCAGGTGCGGCTGCGGTCCAGCCGAACGGTCGCCGTGCGCGCCAAGCCGGTCGATGGCGAAAATAGCTTCGATTACACCATCCTCAGCTATCACGACGAGGCCGGGCTCCCCGAGGCGGAGCAGGCCGCCATCGACGCGGCCCTCCAGGGGCTGGTCGGGGCCTGGCGCAGCGACGGCCGGTGCGCGGTCTCGGGCGCCGGGGTGGGGCCAGCGCCCGAGGCGGCGGCGCGGGTCCTCCCCAGCGTGAGCGCCGGCCTGGTCGACCTCTGCCCGCTGCTGCCCGAGGAGCCCATCGGCCGCGGCGCCCGCTGGACCGTGACCGTCGGCTCCACCGCGCCGGGCGACGAGCTGGAGGTGACCGACTGGCTGCTGCTGGAGCGCGAGCCCGGCCGGGCGGTGCTCAGCTTTGAGCTGCGGTCCGAGCGGGTGGATGCCAACGGTGGCCGGCGCCAAAACCTCGGAGAAGGCCGGGTGGAGCTACACGATGGCCTGCTGCTGCCCCTGCGCGCCGACGCCCGCGGCGTGTCCACCCGCGAGGGCAGCACCGCCGGGCAGGCGCTCCGCACCACCACCGAGTGGAGCAGCTCGATCACCGCGGCCCTGCCCGAGCCCAGCCCCGCCGCGCCGGCCACGACGCCGAATTAGCGCCCCTCACGCTAAAGAGGGCAAGCGCTCCGGTCCACCGTGTCGGTCGCCCGCGCCCGATCCGCCCCCGCCTCGTCTACATAGCCGAGCGAGCGGAGCATCTCGAAGGTCTGCCCGTCGGTGAGCTCGGCGCCGGGCACCTCGAGGATGGGGTTGGCGCTGCCCCGAACCGACAAGATGTAGCCGCCGAGCTTCTGGATCAGCGCCTCGGCCTCGGGGGACGTGGGGCCAAGCTCGCTGGTCTCGGCGCCGGTCGGGCCCAGCGCGTGCAGGCTGAGCAGCGGCCGCAGCGCGGTGATCCCAGGCTCGGGCTGCCCGGCGCGCACCGTGAGGCGGTGGGCGCCGTCGAGCACGCTCAGGCAGGGCGCGCCGTAGATGCAGTTCTCTTGGAGGGCCACCCGGGGCACCCCGGGGGCCGCCATCACCGCCCGAAGGTCTTGGCCCGCGGCGCCGACCGCCGGGCTGGCCCCGGCCATGGCCAGCAAGGTCTGGCTGAGATCGATGTGCTCCACGACGGTCTCGACGCGGGCCGGGGCGAGACCCGGCGCGGAGAGCAGCAGCGGCACGTGGGTGAGCGGGCTCCAGAGGGCGTGGCCGTGCTCAAAGCCGCCCATGTCCCACAGCTCCTCGCCGTGGTCGGCGGTGATGGCGAGCACGCCCTCGGCCGCGCGGGGCCGGCTGCGCAGGCCGGTGATCAGCGCGCCGACGGCGGCGTCGGCGGTGAGGACCTCCTCGTCGTAGAGGGCCGCGAGGTAGGCACGTTCGGGCGCGTCGGCCTCCCAAGCGCGGCTTTGGAGCTGGCTAAAAGGGTTGGGCACCGCTGGGTAGGCCAAGCGCGCGGGGCGCTCCGCCGGCACGAAGCGGCCCGCCTGGGGCGCCGGCGGGTTGTAGTCGAGGTGCGGCTCCATCAGGTGCACGACCAAGAAGGCCGGCTGCTCGCTCTGGCCGAGCCAAGCCAGGGCGGCCGCGACGGTGTCGGGGGCGGTGCGGTGCTTGTCGTTGTGGGCGCCGTTGTAGTCATAGACATCAAAGCCGGCGTTGAGGCCGAACTCTGGCGCCAAGAAGGTGTTGTTGATGAAGGCGGCGCTGCGGTAGCCCCGCCCGGCGAGGGCGCAGGCCAAGGTGGGGGTGGTGGGGTCCCGTCGGCCGAAGCGGGCGGCGTTTTTGCCGTCCCGCACGATCTTGTGGGCGTGCGGCCGCAGGCCCGTCAGCAGGCTCGCGACGCTCGGCAAGGTCCAGCCGGACTGGGCGTAGGCCCGGGTGAAGACCACGGACTCGGCCGCCAGCGCGTCGAGGTGGGGGCTGGTGGGGCGGCTGTGGCCCATGAAGCCGAGGTGGTCGGCCCGCAGGGTGTCCACGATGACCAGCACGATGTCGGGCGGGGCCGCGGCCGGCGGCGGCACCGAAGGCGGCACCGAAGGCGGCGACACCGAAGGCGGCGACACCGAAGGCGGCGACACCGAGGGCGACTCCGA
>CANHON010000035.1 GCA_947462115.1 Deltaproteobacteria bacterium
AGGCCCGGGCGCATGGTCTCGAAGATGAAGCCGTAGACGTCGAGGTTGTCCTTGGGCGCGAGGCCAGCCTTGGCGATGCGCTCGCGCAGGTCGTCGGCCATGGACTTGTAGGCTTGGTAGCCCGCGGCGGTCGGCGCCGGCTCGTACTCAGTGTCGGGCATCAAGAAGCGGGCCTGCTGGCGGAACACGCTCGGCTTCACACAGTAGTGCTGCTCGGGGAAGAGCAGGCCCACCAGCACGGTGATCATCGGCCACGTGGCCCGGCCCGTCGAGTCGCCATCGACGGCGGCGCGGAAGGCGTCGAAGCGCGGGCTGAAGTCGCCCTCGCCGTGCAGCAGCTCGACGAAGGCGCGGCAGACCTGCGGGCGCTCCTCTTCGGGCACCCGGCGCAGCGGGCGGATGTCGCTGGAGCTGCTCACGATCTCCGAGGCCTGGAGGCCGGAGATGATGGCCTCGTAGAGGTCGGTCCAGGACTCGCTGGCGAGCAGGCCGCGCAGGCGATCGGCGCTGAGGCGCTCGACGGCCAGCGCGCGGGCCGCGTCGGGACCGCCGTTGCGGCCGCCCTCGGCGGGCAGGGCGCGGACCTTCTCGATGTAGGTGGGGTCGTCGAAGCCGCCGGGGTAGAGCTTTTTGAAGAGGCTGACCTGGTCGTGGACCGAGATCTGCGACTTGCCCTCGGCGCGGGACTTTTCGCTGGCCCGCTCGCGGCTCTCCGACTTGCGGAGGAGGTCGGCCAGCTCGGTGCGGGCGCGCTCGACGTCCTCGGCGCTGCGCGCGGTCGGCACGATCAGATGGTAGTAGCCATCCTTGATGGTGCGGATCTCGCCGTCCTGGAACTGGAAGTAGCGGTGGGTGCGATCCTCGTTCGTGAGCACGGCGAGCCCCCACTCGGGGCGGCGGGTATGCTCGAAAAGGACGGGCTGGTCGGCGAGCTCGGTCATTCGGACTCCGGCGCTTGGCGCGCCCCTGGATCGCGTGGCCTGGGTCCGCCGGTTGGGTGGGCGCGGGGCCCTCCTGCCGATCCTGGCTGGCGGACCTCCGGTGGACTCGGAAGTTCGGCGAGGCGGTGTAACTCGTTTTTGGTCAGGGCGGGGCGCCAGCGCCCCCCAAACCAGGACGAAGCCGCGCTCAGGTCAGCGGTAGGCTGTCATCTCCGCGGTGCTCGGTCAAGTCGGGCGGTCGTCGCGCTCCGTTGCTGTTGATCTTATGCGGATCGGTGGCTTCGTGTTCGGCTCCGCCCGGTCGCCCGGGCGGCGCGGGGGCGTTAGGACGGCGGGCGTGGGCGGGCCTGGATCGGCCATTCTGTCGAAGGGGCCGCCGGGTTCAGTGGAGTTCCGATGTCGGGTGAGCGTGGCGCGGTGGTGCAGTTGGTGACGGGGCGCGGCCCCGCGGTCGCGGAGATCGCGGTGGTCGGCGTGGTGGGCGCGGGCCAGATGGGCAACGGCATCGCCCATGTCGCGGCGCTGTCGGGCTTTGAGGTCCGCCTCAACGATGTGAGCGAGGCCGCGCTCGACCGCGCCCGGGCGACCATCGAGGCCAACCTCGCCCGCCAGGTCAAGAAGGGCGCGCTCAGCGAGCAGGGCGCCTTCGCGGCGATGGGCCGGGTCCATACGAGCGTCGATCAAGCCCCCCTCGCCGACGCGCAGCTGGTCATCGAGGCCGCGACCGAGAGCCGCGCCACCAAGCTCCGCATCTTCGAGGCCTTGTCCCGGGTGATGGCCGCAGACGCGCTGCTCGCCTCCAACACCTCGTCGATCAGCATCACCGACCTCGCCGCCCACACCGATCGGCCGGAGCGGTTCATGGGCATGCACTTCATGAACCCCGTCCCGCTGATGAAGCTCGTCGAGCTCATCCGCGGGGTGCAGACCAGCGACGAGACCTGCGCCACGGTGACCTCGGTGGCGCAGACCATGGGCAAGACCACCGTGCTGGCCGCCAAAGACGTTCCGGGCTTTATCGTCAACCGGGTGCTGATGCCCTACATCAACGAGGCTGCGCAGGCGCTCTACGAGGGCGTGGCGAGCCGCGAAGACATCGACACCGGCATGAAGCTCGGCACCAACGTGCCCATGGGCCCGCTGACGCTCGCCGACTTCATCGGCCTCGACACCTGCCTCGCCATCATGGACGTGCTGTACCACGGCTTCCGGGACAGCAAGTACCGGGCCTCGCCGCTGCTCGTGAACCTCGTCGCTGCCGGTCACCTCGGCAAGAAGAGCGGCCGCGGCTTCTACACCTACTCGGCCTGAGCCTCGCGCCCGCAGCGCCGCTGGGGGGCTCGGGCTGGCCTGGATGACGGAGATCAGTCGATGAACTGCCTAAAGTTTGAGCGCCGCGAAGACGGGGTCGGCCTCCTGTCCCTGAGCCGCCCCAAGAAGCTCAACGCGCTAAACGCGGAGCTGATTAGTGAGCTCGACGTTCTTTTGGCTGAGCTGGACGTCGGGCCGCCCTTGGTGGCCCTGGTGCTCACCGGCGAGGGCGGCCGGGCCTTCGCGGCGGGCGCCGACATCGCCGAGATGGCGGAGTACAGCGTGCAGCAGGCCACGGACATGGCCAAACGTGGCCAGCGGGTGCTCGCCCGCTTGGAGTCCTTCCACGCGCCCACCATCGCGGCCGTCAGCGGCTTCGCGCTTGGCGGCGGCTGCGAGCTCGCCATGTGCTGCGACCTCATCCTCGCGGGCGCGACGGCGGTCTTTGGGCAGCCGGAGGTAAAGTTGGGGGTCATCCCTGGCTTCGGGGGCACGCAGCGCCTCCCGCGGCGGGTCGGCGCCCAGCGGGCCTTGGAGCTCACCCTCACCGGTCGGAACGTGTCGGCCGAGGAGGCGGTGCGGATCGGGCTTGCGCTCGAGCTCGTGACCGAGGACGTGGTCGAGGCGGCGATCGCGCTGGCGCTCCGCATCGGCGCCAACGGTCCGCTGGCGGTCCGGGCCGCCCGGGCGGCGTGGCGGGAGGCGGATCACGATGCGCTCTGGCGCGGCCTCGATCGCGAAGCCGAACTTTTTGGCGGCTGCTTCGCCACCGCCGACCAGCGCGAGGGCATGGCCGCGCACCTCGGCCGCCGCGCGCCCCGCTTCGTCGGCGCCTGAGGGTCCCCCCTTCGTCGGCGGTCGGGGCGCCACGGGGCTCGGGGCGTCGGGTTAGCCGCTGCACCTCGCGTCGTCGGCGCCCGTCGTCGGCGCCTCCCGTGCCGGCCCGCCCCGCGTCCCACCCATGGAGGGCATCGTGTTCGAACTCCCCGAAGAAGTCCAGGATATCCGTAACCTCGCCCGTGACTTCGCGCGGTCCGCCATCCTCCCTGGCGCCGGTGAGCGCGACCGCAGCCACGTCTTCCCCGCCGAGCTGGTCGCGCAGCTCGGGGAGCTCGGCTTCATGGGCCTGTTCGTCCCCGAGGCCTACGGCGGCGCAGGTCAGTCGGTGCTGGCCTATGTCTGCGCGCTCGAGGAGATCTGCTACGCCGACGCCGGCGTGGGCGTGATCATGAGCGTGAACAACTCCTTGGCCGGCTGGCCGATCCTGGCCTTCGGCACCGAAGAGCAGAAGCAGCGCTTCCTTCGGCCCATCGCTGAAGGCAAGAAGGTCGGCTGCTACGCGCTGACCGAGCCCAACGCCGGCTCGGACGCTGGCGCCCAGCAGACCCGCTACCACAAGGACGCCGCTGGAAACTACGTGCTCAACGGCACGAAGATGTGGATCACCAACGGCCCGCAGGCCGAGATCTGCGTCACCTACGCCAACCGCGACCCGCAGCTCCGTCACCGCGGCGTGAGCGCCTTCATCGTGGAGCGCAGCTACCCCGGCTTCTCTGTCGGCAAGGTCGAGGAGAAGATGGGCATCGCCTGCTCCTCCACCTCGGAGCTCATCTACGAGGGGCTGGAGGTCCCGGCCGAGAACCTGCTGCACGGCGAAGACAAGGGCTTCTCCGTCGCCATGGCCACCCTCGACGGCGGGCGCATCGGCATCGCGGCCCAGGCGCTCGGCATCGCGCAGCGTGCCTTCGACCTCGCCGTGATCCACGCCAAGCAGCGCGAGACCTTCGGCAAGCCCATCGCCGCCAACCAGGCGATCCAGTGGATGATCGCCGACATGGGCACCCGCATCGAGGCGGCCCGCCTGCTGACGCACAAGGCGGCCGCCCTCAAGGACGCCAACAAGCACGAGCCGCTGGCGGTGCAGCAAGAGCGCTGCGGTCGGGCGTGCTCGATGGCCAAGCTCTACGCCAGCGAGACCGCCAACTTCTGCGCCGACAAGGCCCTGCAGATCCACGGCGGCTACGGCTACAGCAAGGAGTACGAGGTGGAGCGCCTGTACCGGGACGCGCGCATCACCACGCTCTACGAGGGCACCAGCGAGATCCAGCGCCTGGTCATCGCCAAGTCGCTGCTCGGCTGAAGGGTTGGCTGAGCCCCACGCTTCAGGTGGCGCCTTGGTGGCCGCCACCAGCGCCGAGCTGCTCGGCGGGCGGCCCCTCCCGCGCGTCCTGCGGGAGCGTCCGCTGATCTTTTTGTTCGGTCCGCCGGGCTGCGGCAAGTCGGCGGTCGCGGCGCGGCTGTGCGGCGAGGGGACCCCCTGCCTGGACGCAGCGGCGCTCAGCCAGGCCGCCGCCTTCGCGGTGCGCCACCGGGGCTGGGCGGTCGAGCTGGAGCAGTCGGAGCGGCTCATCATCGACGGCCCCACCGGGCTGTCGGGGCGGCCGGGGGTGGTGCGCTCGGTGGCGGAGCTGGCCCAGCGTCGGGCCCAGCTCGGCCGCAGCACCATCTTCATCGAGGGACCGCCCGGCCAGACCGTGCTGCCGCTGATGGAGGCCCTGCCGCCCTTGTCTCGGTGCACGCTGGTGCTGCGGTTCCCGGAAGGGCGCGGGCGACGTCGTTTTGCGCTCAACGCCTGCGCCGAGCGCGGCCTGCCGCCCGAGCTCGCCCGGCGCTGCGCCGCGCTGCAGCCCTGGACCTACCGAGGGGTGCTCGCCCTCCTCGATGAGCTCGCCCGCGGCCCTGCCTGAAGGCCGGCCTTGAAGTCGATGAACAGGGCGCCGGTGCCGAGCCCGCCGTTGCCTTCGAGCCCGTGGCCGGCCCAGCGGTTTCCGGCGTAGTTGGACCAGCGCACCGACAAGCTCCAGGGCCGCCAGTCCATCCAGCCGACCGACCACGTGTAGTCGGGATCCCAGACCTGCTGCTGCTCGGCGATGGGGTACCAATAGCCGCGGAACTCGCCGAACACGTGCTCCCGCCAGCTGAGGCTCAGGTTGTTGGAGAAGGCGAGGAGGTGCTGGCCTTCCGTGCCGTCGATCTTGCCGTAGGCGAGGGCATAGTGGGCCATGGCGGCGCCACCCAACCACAGCTGCTCGGGCGCGTGGAGGGCCCGCAT
The DNA here is from genome assembly GCA_947462115.1 of Deltaproteobacteria bacterium. Classification (GTDB taxonomy): domain Bacteria; phylum Myxococcota_A; class UBA796; order UBA796; family UBA2385; genus JAEUKK01. The sequence continues at coordinate 5,365 of CANHON010000035.1, forward strand.
CGCCCCGGCGGGCAGCTCGTAGCGCCAGCCGACGGTGTTGAGCCCCAGCGCCCAGTGCACCGCGGGCGGGCTGCCCTCCCGCCACGGCCAGCGGCTCCCCGTGTAGTTGCTGTGATCGAAAAAGGCGTGCCGTGGCCGCCAGTCGCCGTAGCCCACCGAGTAGACGAAGTCGGGGGTCCAGCCCTCGCGGAGGGTGGGGACCGGGTAGAACAGCGTGGTGAAGCGGATGTAGCTGTTCTCGATGGGATGGACGGTGGCGCGCAGCCCGACCGCCGGCTGGGTCCAGACCCGCTCGCCGAGCTCCTCCCGGGCGCCGTCGAAGGTGGCGGCGGGGAGGACGGCGGTCGCGTGGAGCTCCAGCACCTCGTCCAGGCTGCGCTCGGCGGCCGCCGCGGGGGCCATGGGGGCCAAGGCCCACAGCGCCAGGGCGCGCAGCGTGGTTCGGGTTCGCGGGCTCTGCGCGGCGTCCATGGGTCGCTCCTTGGGGAGAGCCCTATCCCCTCCGGGCGCCGGATCCGTCACCGGAGGGGGGGGACGTCGGCGGTTCGGGGCCTGAGCGGGCTCGGAGGCCCCTTGCGGCCCGGCGCTCCCGAGACTTTAGCGGCCCTGGAGGTCCTTGTGTCCACCCCCTCAGCCCCCTTACAATCCGGAAGGTGTGCTGCTTCGGCGGTGAAATTGTCCTGGGACACAGCGGACATCGGGCCGGTCCCTGCTCGAGGCGCCGCTGGCCCAGCGCAGCTGCATCGGCAGGCCCAGGGCGGCGCCCTCGACCTGCTCGGACGGCGCTCCGTGCGGACACAGCGGCCACGAGGGGGGCGGCCCTGCCCGGTCAGGGGGGGGATCGGTCGCCTTTTTGTAGGTAGAACGACAGAGGCCCGCGGGCTATTGTGGCGCTGGATTGCGGTTCCCATGGTGGGTGCTCCGCAGTGGGTGGGAAGGGTGCGCTGCGACGCGCCCAGCGGGGGCCAGTCCGTGCGCCTTGGTCGCCTTCGCTCCCAGCGCTCCGATCTCCGGAGGACCGCGGCGCACCGCCGGTACCTTCGGGCCGCGCGGCGGACGGCGGTCCTCGGCGCCGCTTGGGGTGCGCGGTGAGCGGCCAGCCCCTCGAGCTCCCCACCGGCGCGGTCGATCTGCGGGGGAGCGGCGCGCGGCCGTCCTTGGCGGCGCTGATGCCCAACGCTGCGGCCCGCCTTCGGTGGATCGACACCATCCGGTGGGGGCGCTTCCGCCGGGACGCGACCGTGCCGAGCCCAGGGCCGGTCCGCGCCTCGGAGGGCGCCGAGCGCTGGCTGCAGCACCTCGAAGCCCTCGGGGCCCAGGACGCAGACGGGCACCAGCTCGCCGCGGTCCTCCTCGCGGGGGCCTCGGTGGGGGTCGGCTCGGCCGACCTGCGGGACGACGAGCTTCGGCTCTCCACCCACCACTTGCCGCTGATCGAGGGGCGGTGGCGGGCGGCTCGCGGCTGGTCTCGGGAGCGGCTCGCCAGTCGGCCGGGGGCCCTGGCGCTGCGGCCGATGCCGGATGCCGTGAGCGAGGCGGTGGAGGAGCTCAGCGAGGTCGCGAGCCTGTGCTGGACGCACTACCGCACCTACCTGTGGCTGCGCGACACCGGCGCGCTGCTGTCGGGCACCCCCGAGCAAGAGGCCTTCGACAGCCTCAAGCGTGGGCCCCACACCGCCGCCCAAGAAGACAAGGTCTTCCTGTGGTTTACGCTCGCGGACCATGTCTTCATGGGCGTGCAGCAGCACCTGCTGAGCCTCGGCGTCGAGCGCATCCACCGCCTCGCGCGGCGCGGCTGCTTCGCCGACCTCGTCGAGATCGCTGTGCTGGGCATGTTGTTCGGCGAGGGGCGCTGCGTGAGCTTCGTCCGGGGCGCCCTCCGCGCGCTCTACGGCCCGCTGCTCAGCCGGGGGCTGCTGGAGCTGTCCACCCAGCTCAGCGCCGCCTTGGAGCCCCGCTTTCGGGAGGTCTGTGACCCGGTTGACCTCGACCTTCGCTGGTTCGCGGAGCAGCTCGTCGCGCTCACCGAGGCGGCGCCCGCCCCGCGGCCCGCCTTCGGCGATGAGCTTGAGCTCGCGATCCGCGGCGAACAAGAGCGCGAGGTGCGGCTAGCGGAGCGGTGGATCGAGCAGAGCGTGGCCCGCCGCTCGGCGCTGGGCCCGGTCGCGGGCGATGGATGGGCGCCCCTCCGCACGGCCCTGCAGGCGGCGGTGTCGGCGGTGGCCGAGGATGGGCCCCGCCGGATGGACATCGAGCGCATCGCGCTGGAGCTCCAGGGGGCCATCGATCACGCGGCGGTCGCGGCCCGCAACCTGCCCGAGGTGCCGTTCTGGCCCGGCGATGGCGAGGAGTACCGGGTGCGGCGCCAGCGCAGCGCTGCGGCTGTAGACCGTCTTTTTCATATGCTTGGCTTGGCGGAGCGGGTGGCGCTCTCCCTCGACCTGTGGCTCGCCGACCAGCCGACCAACCCCCACCACCGCCCGTCCTCGGCCCGCTTCATCGAGATCGTCGAGCACCGCGAGAGCGCCCAGCTGGTCGAGGAGTGGGTGTCCCGCTACGGCCCGCGGCTGGACACCATCTTCGGCGGCGCGCCCTGGTCGGTGCGGATGGAGTGCAACCAGCAGCTCCGCGATCTCGACCTGCGGGTGCGGGACCTCGTGCTGGAGGCGCGGCGCCGCGGCGGCACCGACGAGGTGTGGGGGCCGCTGCACGCCGGCCTGACCGACCGCCTGCGGGAGCTGCTCCGGCGGCACGGCTGCGGCTCCATCCTCGATCGTGGCGTCGAGCAGCTGATTTTGGCGGACGATCTGGTGGAGGCCGCCCGCCTGATCCGCAGCACGGGCCTGGTCGGCGCCCAGCCCTCGGACCTCGACGTGCCGGTCACCGTCGCCGTGCACGTGTTCAACGCGCACCCACCCACGGTTCGCCAGAACATGCTGCGCAACCAGCAGATCGACTGGCGGCTGGATCGGCGCTTCCTGGTGCTCGGCACCTCCTCGTCCAACCGGGGCATCGTCGAGCAAGAGCGGGCGATGTGCGTGGAGACCGGCGCGACCCACTGGTTCCTCTCGGCCCGCCGCCACAAGAAGGCGGGAAACCAGAACCGCATCATCCCCAACGCCGCCACCGATCCGCAGGGCCGGGGCTACTACTTCACCCTCGACGACGACTATGTGGCGGGCACCCAGGTGCTTCAGCGCATCGTGCCGATGGCCGAGCGGCACCCGCGCATCGCCTTCTTGCAGCTCCCCATGTACCTCTATGGCAGCGAGTGGCTCGGGATCTCTCGGGCGCGCTTCGCTGACGCCGCGGGCATGGGCGTCTGGGGCTCCATCACCAGCCCGGGCATGCGCGACGTGCGCCTGCTCTCCCGCGACTTCGCCCACCGGCGCCCGCTGGCCTTGCCGTTCGGCACCAGCACGCTGCTCCGCTTGGATCCGACGGTGTCGGCGCTCGTGGACACCAACGGGTTTCACACCGGCACGGTCACCGAAGACTTCGCCCAGGGCCAGACCGCCTTCGGCCTCGCCTACCTCAGCCACCCCAAGCCGCCGGAGAACCGCTGGGACGACGGCCTGCTGCTCGACGAGATCTGGGTGGAGGGGGACGGCGTCGAGCTGTTTGGGCGCGTGGCCCAGCAGACCCGGTGGTGCGAGGGCTCGATCCGCAACGCGCTGACGATCTGGTCGCCGATCCTCGGCGTGATGGCCCGACGGGCGCTCGGGCTCCGCAAGGTCGAGGGCGACCGCCGTCCGGGCCTGCTGCAGGTGTTCACCGGCACCCTGTTGGCCTTCGGCTACGTCCTTGAACTCGCCAGCATGCTGTTGTTCTTGGTGGCCTTCCCCCTGACGGTCTTCCAGGCCGAGCCCAGCGGCAGCCTCGTCCACAGCCTCCTGTTCTGGGGCTCCTTGTGGGCCGTCCACATGCTGTTCCACGGCTGGCTGGGCATCGCCTCGGGCATGTCGATCGTCACCTACCTCGACCAGCACTTCATCCGCTTCGCGAGCATCACGGGCGTGGCGGAGGGCATTTACCGAGCGGTGCGCGACCCGAGCAAGGTGTGGGCCGCCAACAAGGACCCCAAGGCGCGGCTGCCGGTCCGCACCCACCTCGTCTTCTTGGCGGTGGCGGTCGTGAACGTCGTGGCGGCCGTCGTCGGCTGGGCGCGCGAGCTCGACGTCTACCTGCTGTGCCTCGTCGGCGCGGCCACGGCGCTGTGGCAGTACCGGTTCTTGGGCACCGTCCCGATGGAGGTGGTCCCCCGCATCCTCAACCTGCCGCGGCGCAACCCGGTCGCGACCTTGGCCCAGGCTTTTATGCGCTGGGAGGGCTGGAAGCGGCCGATCGACGACACCCCGGTGGCGGCGGTCCCGCTGGTGGTGCCCTCGATCGCCGTGGTGGCGAGCCTCACGGCCACCGCCTTGGCCATGCGCTACGCCACGCTGCTGCCGGACCTCGGCGGCCTGATGCACCGCCAGCCCGTCTTTTTGGTGTGGCTGGTCGCCTCGGACCTCTGTCAGGTGCTGGCGCTCGGCTGGCTGTGGATCTTCGCCGCGGCCGGCATGCTGTCCCGCGACACCTTCCACTGGCGGGCCCTCATCGCGGCGGGCGAAGCCGGGGTGGTTCAGGCGCGCGACAACGCCCGGGGCCTGCTCCCGGACGCGGTGCGGCGGCAGCTCGGGCGCTTCGTGGCTTGGTTCCTCGGTCGGCGCCCGCTGCACCCGGCGCTCGGCTTCCTCGGCGCCAGCGGGCTCCCGGTGCTGCTGGCCGGGCTCGCCTTCGCCCTGCGCTGGGTCCACGTCGATCGAAACGGCGTGTTCATGGACGAGAGCTTCTACATCATCGCCGGGCGGCGGATCTTCGCCCAGGGAATGGCCCGAGAGCTGCTGGAGGTCATGTTCGGCAGCTACCTGTACCCGATGATGACGGCCGCGGCCCACGGGCTGCTCGGCGTGACGGGGAGCCGCCTGCTGTCGATGATCTCGGGGGCCATCACCGCGGTGGCCGTGGCCCAGGTCGGCGACCGGATCGGCGGTCGGACCGTCGGCCTGCTGGCCGGGCTCGTGGTGGCGGTGACCCACCAGCACATCTACATCAGCTCCTTGGGCCTCTACGATGCCCCCGCGGTCGCTGGCTTGGCCGTGTCGATGGCCCTCGTCGCGACCGCCCTCCGGGGTGAAGGCCACGCGCGCATGCGGGAGCAGACCCGCGCCTCTTTGCTGCTCATGGCGGGCGTCGCTGGCGCGGTCGGCGTGCTCATCAAGTACGTCGCGGTGGTCATGCTCCCGGCCCTGGCGCTGGCGGTCTGGGTGTGGAGCCCCACGGTCTCGCGGCAGGTGCGCCTGCAGCGGAGCTTGGCCTTCGTCGCCCCGGTGGGCCTCGGCCTGCTGGTCTACGGGCTGCGGCACTGGTCGGTGCTGCTCGGGTGGTGGGCCTTCACCCAGCGCTACACCACCCTTGTCGAAAATGACGTTGAGCGGCTTGTTGACATCTATATGGTGCAGAGCCTCAACATCGGGGTGGGCTTCTTGTTGGCGGCGGTCGGGGTCTGGGGCCGGCGCGCGCTGCCGAGCCGCCCGGCGCGGGCCGACGTGGCGGTGCTCGGGCTCGGGGCGGCCAGCTTCATGCTGTTCCATGTCGCCACGCGGGCCGACGTCAACTTCTCCAAGCACATCACCTTCGCCTTCCCCTTCTTGGTGCCCTTGGTCGCGATGGGGCTGCGGGTGCTGGGGCTCGGCGCCGAGCGGCTGTACGCCGCGCGCGGGCTGCCGCTGGCCTTGGCGCAGCGCCTGGGCCGGGCGACGATGGTGCTGTCGCTCGTGCTGCTCGGCCTCTACCAGGTAGACCGGGTGGCGGGCTCGCTCCAGTGGTGGCCGGACGTGCGGGACCAAGCGCGGGTGGCGAGCCTCGGGGTCGTGGCTGGAGATCGCGTGCTGGTCGATGACACCGGCGCCGAGCTCTACCTGATGGAGCGCGGGGCGCTGGTCGATACGCCGTTCTGGACCGCCCACGCGAACCTCCAGGGCCCGGCGGCCGCCCGCCAGGCGGTCTGGGATCGGGCCTACTCGGTGGTGGTGCTCACGGGCGGCGTGACCGTGGAGGGTCGGGCGATGCACGCCGCGGTCGGACCGGTGATGGCCGTGGCCGGCTACCGGCGGATCTACGGCTCGGCGGGCGCCGACCCGACCGTGGGCGTGTGGCTGCGCAACTGAGGTCCAGCCTCCGCCGGTGGGGGCCCTCCGGGCTTGCCCCATCGGCCCGATGTCCGATCTGTCCCAAAGCGCGATAGTCTTCGGCCGGTTGGGGCGAGCCGGCTGCGGAGCGACCGCGGGTCGGCCGTAGTTCAGCGCGGCGCGGGCTGTCGATCGGGTGGAGGGGCGGGATGAGCGATCCGGAGCGGGGGAGGAGCCTGCGGGTGCTGGTCGTCGAAGACGACCCGGCGACCGCACAAGTGCTGTTCGATGTGCTGAGCGGCTTCGGGCACTCGGTGCGGGTGGTCCACGACGGGGCGGCGAGCCTGCCCGAGCTGCTGCGGGATCCACCGGAGCTGCTCGTCGTCGATCTGATGATGCCCGGCCTCGATGGGGTGGAGGTCTGCCAACAAGCGCGCGCCACGCCCAGCCTCGCCGGCCTCAAGATCATCGTGCTGTCGGGAAAAATCTACGAGGCGGATCGGCTGGCGGCCCTGGCGGCGGGGGCGGACGCCTTCCTCACCAAGCCCGTCCGCCTCGCGCTCCTCGGCGAGACGATCGCGCAGGTGATGGCGGGCGGGGCGACGGTGCGCTTCTGGGGCGTGCGCGGCACCCTCCCTGCGCCCGCGCGCAGCAACGTGCGCTACGGCGGCAACACCTCCTGCGTCAGCCTGCACCTCCCGCACGATCGATTCATCGTCTTTGACGCAGGCACGGGCATTCGGGTCTGCGGCGCCCACCTGTTGGCCGAAGGCGCGGGCCGCCTCACGGGCACGGTGCTCATCACCCACCCGCATTGGGACCACATCAACGCCTTGCCGTTCTTTGGGCCCCTCTACCTGCCGGGCAACCAGGTGGAGATCTGCGGTCCTGCCCAGGGCCGCATGGGGATGAAGGAGCTGGTGGCCGCCCAGATGGACGGCCGCTTCTTCCCGATCACCCCGCGGGAGTTCGGCGCGGACGTCCACTACCGCGACCTTCGGCCGGGCAGCTGCCAAGTGCAGGGGGTGGAGGTCGAGTGCATCCTGTTGATGCATCCGGGGACTTGCCTTGGCTACCGGGTGCGGCACGAGGGGCGCTCGCTCGCCTACATCACTGACCAGGAGCTGATCTCCGACGATCAGCCCTGGAGCTCCGCGGATCAGCGGCAGCGGCTGTTGACCGCGCTGCAGGGCGTGGATCTGCTCATCGCGGACTGCACCTACACCGACGCCGAGTACCCCCAGCGGGTGGGCTGGGGCCACAGCTCGGTGGGCGCCACGGTCGATCTGGCGCACGAGGCCGGCGTCGGCACCTTGGCGCTGTTCCACCACGACCCTTCGCAGACCGACGACGACATCGACGCCAAGCTGGCCTTCGCCCGCGCGCGGCTCCTGGCCTTGGGCTCCTCGACCCAGGTGATCGCCCCGGCGGAGGGCGACGTCCGGCCGCTCTGAGGCTGGCGCGCGCCGCGGCCCCGGTGGGGGCGTGCGCCCGGCCTCGGCCCTTGACCGAAATGGGTCAAAGGGGTCAGAGCGGTCAAGCGGCCTGCTGGAGGGCGCTTTGGTGGCGCTCCGCTGGCCTGGCGCAGGGCGTCGGCGCGCTCGGGGCAACTCCGGATGGCCCTCGCGCGGGGCGCGGCGCAAGGTAGGTGCACAAGGGCGCGGATGTCTGCTTCAGGCCCCGCCGCCCGGTCCGCTCAGGGAGCGACAAGGGGGCACCTATGCTGATCGTCCTGCTGACCTGCCTGATGCTGGTGTGTGTGTTGATCGGCGGCCCGGTGCCGGCCTTGGCGGACGACGCCGGTCGCGCCTGAGGGCCTCGGGCCGGGCGCCGCGGGGGGAACGTCACCTCCGCGTCACGCGCTTGTGGCTCGGCCGACGCTTCGTCGGGTGAATTCAGGCGCATGAGCACCTCACCCCGCTTCGCGCGCCCCGCGGTCCTCGCGCCGGTCCTCGCCTTGGGACTCGCTTGCAGCGGCGCGGGCGCCGTTCCCAGCCGCTCGGCTTGGCTTCAAGAGCAGCTCCGGCGCGACAACGCCGCGTGGCTGTCGCGCGATCCCGAGCTCGTCGCGGTGAAGCTGGAGCGGATGGCGGCCGACCCCTACGATTTTATGCGGGGCACGGCGGGCATCTACTACAATGACCTCCAGCGCGTTGATCTGGACGAGGACCCGCTGGCGCCCCTCTTCGGCTTTGAGGCGCTGGCGATGCTGTTCGGCGACGCCCACCCCGAGAACCTCGGGACCGGCTGGCCGGGCGCCGCCGAGGTGGGCGCGGCGCCCCCGGTGCCCGGCGCGCTGGCGGTGGAGTTCTTCGACCCGGACGCCATCACCTTTGGCCCGGTCGGCTTTGAGCTGAAGCGGGCGGCGGTGGGGCTCGGCGCCTTGGGGCTGGGTGGCGGCTGCGGCGCGCCCTGCCAGCGGCGGGCTGCGGCGGCCTTGGGGCGCGGCTGGGCGGCGGGCGTCAGCGGGGCGCGCTGGGGCGACGGCGCGGGCGGCCCGAGCGCTCTGCTCCTCGGCCTTCAGGACGACGCCGCGGTCGCCGCCGCGACGCTGGAGCTGCGCCTCGAGGACGTCGCGTGGGAGGCGCCGCCGGTGGAGGCCGACGCCCCGGCGGCGGGCTGGCGGCTGCGGCGCGCGCCGCTGGACGAAGCGGGGCGGGGCGCGCGGGGCCTCGACGCGGAGGAGCTGGCGCAGGTGCGCCGCCTCGCGCCGGCGATCGAGCGGCGTTTTGGCCTGCAGCTGGTGGACGCGGTCCGTCGCTTCGGCTCGGGCGTGAGCTCGATCCCCGCGCTCCGCTACCTGCTGCTGCTGGACCGCGGCGGCGGCACGGTCGAGGAGCTGGTGGTGCTGGACCTCCGCGAGCTCGTGGATCCGCCGGTCCTGCCGGTGGGCGGGCCGCTGGTCGCCGGGGTTTTTGAGGACGGCGCGGAGCGCGTGGAGCGCGGGGCCCAGTCCCTCTGGGCGGATCCCGACGCGGACCCCTTCCTGATGGGCCTGATGGACGGCGATCAGGCTTTTCGGCTGCGGGGCTGGCGGGGCGCCTTCGACGCGCTGGATCACGTCCAGATCACCGAAGCGCTGCGCGAGGGCGGGCTGACGGAGCTTGATCTGGAGGCCCTGGCCTTTGACGAGGGCCTGCTGCTGGGCGGGGCCCACGCCCGTGCGCCGGGGCCGGACGGCGCGCCGCGGCAGGGGTCCTTGGCCGCCGCGCTCCGGTCCGCCGGCGGCGCCGAGGGCTTGGCCCGCCGGCTGAGCCTCGGCGTCGAGGCCGATCTGGACCGCTTGGCGGGCGATCACGCCCTGCTTCGGGCGCTGATCGAGCAGGAGGGGCCCCTCGCGGGCATCGATGCGCCGGGCGGCCTCGGCGACCCTACCATGGTTTACTGAACAAATTCTGTCCGCATCCCGATCGTTTTTTGTCCTTGGATCGAGGTGCGGCGAGATATGTTCAGCTCATGTCCAGTGCCGCGCTCCGCAGCCCCTCGCCGCTCGCCCTCGCCGCTGCGCCCAGCGGGCTGGCCCCGGCGCGGGACCCTTCAGCGAGGGCCGCGCAGCTCGCCGCCTTGCGGGGGCGCATCGCCGAGCTGGCGCCGCCGCGGAGCTTGCCGGTGGGCCTCGCCACCGGTCTGCCGGCGCTCGAGGCCGCCACGGGCGGCTGGGCGCGCCCGGGGCTCAGCCTCATCGAGGGGCCGGTGGGCGCGGCCCGCTTACAGGCGGTGCTCCCCGCGGTGCGGCGGCTCACCAACGCCGGCCGGCAGGTCGCGGTGATTGACGTCGAGCAGCGGATCTACCCGCCGGGCCTCGACGGCGTGCTCATCGACAACCTCATCATCGTGCGGCCCACGCCCGGCCGCGCGCTGTGGGCCGCCGAGCAGCTCGCCCGCTGCGCGGCGCTGCCCTTGGTGCTGCTGCTCGACCCGCCGCCCCTCGGCCGCGCCGGCCGGCGGCTCGAGGCCACCGTTGCGGCCGGCGACACCGCCCTCATCGTCATCTCCGAGGCACCCCAGCGCGATCTGCCGGCCCGCCTGCGCCTCCGGGTCATCGGGGAGGGCGCGCCGCCGCCGGGGCCTGCGCTCTACTTGGCGCGGGGCGGCAGGGTGGGCGGCCGGTGGATCTCCCTCCGGGCGCCAGAGCGCGGCGCCAGCGAGGTCGGATATGGTTGACCCCGCGGGGGCCGGCCCGCCGTTCACGGGGGCGCGCTGGCGCACCGGCGCGGCTCCCTGGCCACCCCCTGATCTCAGCACCCCGCGCCTGCCCCTCCCTGCGGCGCGCCGAACCGGAGGAAGCATGCGCTTCGCCCCCCGCCGCCTCGCCCCGCTGGTGGCCCTCGCCCTGTTCGGGTGCTCGGGCCCCAAAGACGACGCCGCCGACGCCACCCCGAACGACAGCGCAGCGCCCGACATCGAGCAGGTGTGGTCGGGCTGCGACCCCGTCGCGCCGAGCCTCTGCGGCCTGCCCTTTCCTTCGACCTACTACATGGTCCAGGACAGCGCCACGGCCACCGGCTGGCGCATCCAGCTCGAAGACGCCGCGCTGCCCATCAACGCCAACGGCCAGCAGCCCACCGGCCAGTTCCTCAACGAGCGCGACGGCTGGTCGGTCTCCGGGGCGATGCTCGCGCACTTCCCGAGCCTGAGCGTGGCGGGCTTGGTCGGCCACGACCGCATCGGCGACTCTCTGCTCGATGACAGCCTCACCGTGCTCATCGATGTGGACACCGGCGAGCGGGTCGCCCACTGGGCCGAGCGGGACGTGAGCATCGAGGACGGCGAAAACTCCTTGCTGATGATCCACCCGGCGGGCCCGCTGGACTACGGCCACCGCTACGTCGTCGGCCTGCGCGGCCTGACCGACGCGACCGGGCAGGCGATCGCCCCGTCCGAGGGCTTCTTGGCCCTGCGCGACGGAATCGCCACCCAGAGCTGGGACACCGAGGGCCGGCGCGCGGTCTACGAGGACGTGGTCTTCCCCGCCCTCACCGCCCAGGGCTGGGCGCGCGGCGAGGTGACGCTTGCCTGGGACTTCGTCACCGGCAGCAAGCAGCAGATCACGGGCCGGGCCAGCCACATCTACCGCCTGCTGGACGAGGCCATCCCCGACGGGCCGCCCTACACGATCACCGAGATCGAAGAGGCCCCCAACGCCGACACCGCCTTCCGGGTCCGGGGCACCATGACCGTGCCCTTGTTCACCGACATCGACGACTCGGGCGCGCTGCTCACCCGCGACGAAAACGGCATGCCCTACATCAATGGCGAGACCACCGTGCCGTTTACGGTGATCGTGCCGCGGGTGCTGGTCGATGAGGCGCGCCCCGGCCCCATCATCCAGTACGGCCACGGCCTGCTGGGCGGCCAGGGAGAGGTCCACGCCGGCTACCTCGCGGAGATGGCCAACCGCTACGGCTACATCCTGTTCGCCGTGGACTGGACCGGCATGAAGGGCAGCGACTCCGACGCCATCATCCTCACCTTGGTCAACGACATGGGTCGCATGGCCATCGTGCCGGAGCGCTCCCAGCAGGGCTTCGCCGAGTTCTCCGCCGCCTTGCGCATGATGATGGGGCCGATGCTCAGCGAGCCGGCCTTGCAGGTGCCGGACCCGGTCACCGGAGCGCCCATCAGCCTCATCGACCCGAGCCGCCGGTACTACTACGGCAACTCCCAGGGCGCGATCCTCGGCGGGGCATACGCTGCCATCAACCCCGAGTTTGAGCGGGCGGTCCTCGGCGTCGGCGGCGGGCCGTACCAGCTGCTGCTCACCCGCAGCCACGACTTCGAGCCCTTCTTCATCGTTTTCAAGACGATGTACCCGAACCCCGCCCACATCGCCCTGTGGTTGTCCTACATCCAGGTGATGTGGGACGAGGGCGAGACCGCTGGCTACGCCAAGGCCGCCGTCTCCGATCCGCTCGACGGCGTGCCGGTCAAGACCTTCCTGCACCAGGTCGCCATCGGCGACGCCCAGGTCTCCACCCTCGGCGCGGAGTTCTTGGCCCGCGGCCACGGCGCCAGCCTCGTCGGGCAGCCGGTCCGGCCGGTGTGGGGCTTGGACACCGTCGCGTCCACCACCGGCAGCGCGCTGGTCGAGTGGGACTATGGCCTCGAGGAGCCCTACCTGAACCTCCCGCCCTCCGAAGAGACCGACCCCCACGAGCTGCCCCGGCGGGAGCTCGCCGGGCAGGAGCAGCTGCACCACTTCTTCTCCACGGGTGAGATCAAAGACTTCTGCGGTGGGCCGTGCCAAGATCTGGAACGCTTCACCGCCGAGTGAGCCCCGTGCTGCGGAGCGTCCGATTCGGGCAGCGTCGTCGGGGGGCCCTTGCCCTCGGCCTCTTCGGCGTCCTGGGGGTCCTTGCGGGCTGCGCGCCTGCGCCCGCGCCCCCGGAACCGCCGGCGGGCCCCGCGCCGCGGCCGTCGCCCGTGGCCCTCGCGGAGCCCCGGTCGGCCGCGCCCATCCAGCTCGGCCCCGGCGCGCCGGCGCCCCAGCGGTTGATCGCCGCGCTGGCGTCGGCCACCCTCCAGCTGCCCGACCAGAGCCGCGGCGGGGCGGAGGCCCAGCGCGGGCGCCTCCGGCTGACCGGCCCCTGGAAGGCCGAGGGCACGGGCCGCTGGAGCACGGCGAGCCCCGCTCGGCTGCAGCACCGCCGGTACCGGGAGGCCGCGCCCGGCGTCACCTTGCTGCGGGGCGACCAGGCCC
>CANHON010000036.1 GCA_947462115.1 Deltaproteobacteria bacterium
GATCTGCGGCACCGGGTCTCGGAGCAGGGGCCGGTCGCGGAGGTCGGTCGTACCTTCAATCACATGGCGGAGCAGGTGCAGGGCATCGTGCGGGGGCAGCAGCAGTGGATGGCGGCCGTGAGCCACGAGCTGCGCACCCCGCTCGCCCGGATGCGCCTGAGCCTGACCCTGAGCCGAGAAGATCGATCGACCGGCCCGGCCGACCGCGCGCGGCGGGTGGACGCGCTGGAGGCCGATGTCGCGGAGATGCAGGCCCTGATCGACGCGCTGCTCGAGTCGGCCCGCTTGGAGCAGGGCCTCGTGGCGCTCCGGGTCGAGGCGGTCGACGCGCGGGACCTGGTGCTGGACGCGCTGAGCGCCGTCGAGCTCGGCGAGCGGGAGCTGGAGCTGCAGGTGCCCGAGGGCCTGGTCCTGCAGGTCGATCGGCAGCACATCCGCCGCGCATTGATGAACCTCCTGACGAACATCGGCCGCTACACCCCGAGCGACGCCTGTGCCCAGGTCTCGGCGCGGATGGACGGCGAAGACGTGCTGCTGGAGGTCGATGACAACGGTGCTGGGGTGGCGCCCGCGCACCTGGAGCGGCTGTTCTCGCCCTTCTACCGGGTGGAGGGCAGCCGAAGCCGGGGGACCGGCGGCTTGGGGCTCGGCCTGATGTTGGTCCGGCAGGTGGCGGAGGCCCACGGCGGCGCGGCGGGCGCGCGTCCCAGCCGCATGGGCGGCCTCCAAGTCTGGCTTCGGCTGCCCCCACGGCCGCTCGGGGCTGAAGAAGTGCGGAGCTCTACGTAGCCCCTCTCTGGCCGCACAATCGGCACTTTGGCGTGCTGCGCGTCCATGCAGCGGGGTCTCCGTTCTGATAGGCTGTCGGCGGGACTCGGGGAGCACCTCAAGGCGGGCATCGCGGGGGCGATGCACGCGGGGTGGTCACGCCGAAGGGCGCAAACTGTGGGGTGTCGCGATGGCGTCTATGCAACCGAATGTGCAGCTTGCGGGTACTGCGGCCCTCTCCGGTCAGCGCGGGATGGAGCGGGCCAGCCTCGCGATTGAGGCGGCGGGCGCGCAGGTCGCCGCGGGCGCGCTGGAGGCCGTGGGCGCAGAGTCGGGCGCCGGCACTCAGGACACCGTGACCTTGTCCGACGAGGCGAGGTCGGCCTCGATCGAGGACGGCCTGCTGGACGCCAGCTCGGCGCGCATCTCCTACGCGGCCAACATCCGCGTGGTGCGCGCCACCGACGACCGGTTCAACCAGATGATCGACATCGGCCTCGAGTACGTTCGATAGCGCGAGGGGGGCCGCGGCTGCGGCCCGACCGCCGGCTCAGCGGATGCTGGACCGGAGCGCCGCTTCGACGGCGGGCATCAACAGGTCCCAGTCGGCCTCGGGCGCTTTGCTGACGGTCACGAAGTCGTTGACCGCGAAGATGCCCTGCACGCCGTCAATGGCGAAGAGGGCCTCGCCGAGCGCGTGGCCGCGGGCCTCGGTGGCGGCGTTGAACGAGATGGAGCCGCGGGGCACCACCTTGGCGTTCACGCTGAACTTGTAGGCGTTGGGGTTCGGCGTCGGGGCGGCGCGGACCGTCAGGTTCCGGGCGGGCGCTGGCGCGTGATCGTGGCTGTGGCCGTGATCGTGGCTGTGGCCGTGGTCGTGCGCGGGCTCCGGCTTGGCGGCCACCGGCGCGGGCTTGGGGGCGACGGGCGCGGGCTTGGGGGCGGCGGCCGCGGGCTTGGCCGGCGCGTGGTCGTGGCTGTGGCCGTGGTCGTGGCTGTGGCCGTGGTCGTGCGCGGGCTCCGGCTTGGGGGCGACCGGCGCGGGCTTGGGGGCGGCGGCCGCGGGCTTGGCCGGCGCGTGGTCGTGGCTGTGGCCATGGTCGTGGCTGTGGCCGTGGTCATGGTTGTGGCCGCGGTCCTCGTCGGGCTCGGCGCGGAGCGGGGCGCTCGGCCTCGGGCGCGCGGCATCACCGGCCTCCGGGCGGCGCTCCCAAGCGGTGGCGGGGCGCGGCGCGGGGGGCGCGGCCTCTCCTCCGCCCAGGACCATTCGGACAAGGCGGCGTGCCGCTCGAAAAGGCAAGGACAAAGCGCGCTTCAGCATGTTCCCTCCGGCCAGGTGGCGCGAGGCGCAGATCCCCGCGCGCGTGTGAGCGAATAGCCCAGCCCGTCCGCTCCGGTAGCGCGGCGCGGCGCGGGGGGCACCGGCCGTCCTTCAGCCCTTGACGCCCCCGGCGGTGAGGCCCTCGACGAGCTGCTTCTGCAGGGCGAAGAACAGGGCCATGACCGGCACGCTGACCAGGACCGCGCCCGCGGCGAAGCGCCCCCACTCGGTCGAGAAGTCGCCCACGTACTTTTGGAGCACCACCGGGAGGGTGTAGGCCCGCTCGTCGCTCATCAAGGTCGCGGCCAGGATGAACTCGTTCCAGGCCGTCATGAAGGAGAACAGGCCGGTGACCGCCAGCGCGGGCTTCGCGAGCGGCAGCACGATCTTCGTGAAGATCGTCCAGCGGCTGGCCCCGTCCATCAGCGCCGCCTCTTCGAGCTCGCGCGGGATGGTGTCGAAGTAGCCCTTGAGGTTCCAGGTGCAGAAGGGGATCGAGGTGGTGCTGTAGACCAGGGCGAGGCCGAGCAAAGAGTCGAGCAGCGCCAGCGAGTCGAGCAGGATGTAGAGGGGGATGAGCATGACGACGCCGGGAAACATCTGCGTGATCAGGAACATGCTCATGCCCGCCTCGCGGCCCACGAAGCGAAACCGGCTCATCGCATAGGCGGCGGTGCAGGACAGCCCGATGCCGAGGGCGCTGGTCACGACGGCGACGATCAACGAGTTGGCGAGCTGGCGGAAGAACAGCCGGCCCCCGTAGGCGTCGGTGGTGCTCAGCACGTCGATGAAGTTCTGGAGCGAGATGGTGCTCGGAAAGGGGCTCGGGTCCATGCTGAAGGCTTGGCTCGGCGTCAGCGCCATCTTCAACACCCACAGCACCGGGTAGAGCACGGCCGCGCAAGCGACGATGAGCAGGGCGTGGGCCATGGCGACGCGGAGCGGGGAGGGCGCCCGGGCGCTCAAGCTGGACATGGGGCTCCTGCCCAAGCGTGGGCGGCGATCCGGAAGAGACACCGCGCCGTTTGGGGCGGTCGGCAATTTATTTGAAGGATACAGCAGCGGGGGCGTAAAGGGGCTACGGGTTGGCCCCTCGCTCTGGGCGAGGGGCTGGCGGACGCGTCCCCGCCCGTTCTACCCCGCCGCTCGTCGAGGTCCCTGATGCCGATTTTCGCCGCTCCCCGCTCCGTCCGCTCCAGCTGGCTCCTTCGGACGGCCCTCGTTGGGCTCGCGGCGCTCGCCTTGGCCTTGCAGCCTGGCGATGCGCTCGCGAAAGGAAAGGGCAAAGGCAAAGGAAAGTCCAAGAGCGGCGCCAAGGCCAAGACCTCGCAGGTCGAGCTCACCGGCAACCACTCCCTCGACGCGGTCTTCAAGCAGCTCAAGACCCTCGACCAGGCCGTGACCGGCGCCGAGCACTCCCGCTCCAGCGGCAAGCACAACATGACCACCGCCATGGGCCTCCCCAAGGACGCCAAGATGACCGCGGTGGCCAAGCACCTCAAGGTCTCGGGCGGGGGCAAGGTCAAGGTCGCGGTCACCGACGGCGTGCCCCAGCTCAAGCCCAGCGACGCGCTGCCCGAGAAGCTCAAGGCCGAGATCGAGGCGGTCAACCTCGCCCTTCATGACTACACGGCCGCGATCAAGGGGGTGGCCCACATCCCCAAAGAGTCGGCCAAGCTCGTCAAGAAGACCAAGGCCTTCCCCGACCAGATCAAGAAGGAGCTCAAGTCCAACCCGCTGGAGGCCATCACCGTGCTCAAGTCGCTGGGCGCGGTGAAGGACAACATCAAGGTGGCCGCGCAGCTCCCCAAGCGCTCGGTGACCGTCAGCAAGCAGCTCAACGCGGACATCAAGCTGATTGTCACGGCGTTTGGCGGCACTTGGCCCCCGGTGCCCGGCAAGAAGTGAGCGGCCGCGCGGCTTCGGCGCCTCCTCGGGGGGCGCCGTTGGCGTTTTCGGGTCGTGCTTTTTGGTCTCAGCGCCGGCGGAAGAAGGGCACGGCGATCGTGAAGCCGAAGGGGTCATGCGAGCAGTCGGTGCTGTCGTTGTCGCCCATGGTGACAAAGCCGAAGTCGAGGCGATCTTCGACGATCGCTCGGTAGGACAGCTCGTTGATCACCGCTTGGGAGAAGTCGAGCTTGAGCGCGCCCTCGACCTCCGCGGTGGGGATCTCGCAGGTGGACAGCCCCTCGGTCTCGCCGAGGCACCAGCCGACGGCCGCGTCGAAGAAGTTGAGCTCGGCGCCCCGGACGGCGGGCCAATCGTAGATGGGCAGCACGCCTTGTTTGGGCAGGGCGGCGACCAGCGCGGCGTCGGAGGCCGCGAGCAGCGCGCCCCCAAAAGTGAAGAAGAACTGGTCGTCATAGCGCATCGGCACGCCGTCCTCGTCGCCGACGCCCCCGTAGACGAAGTCCAGGTCGCAGACCACGGCGTCCGCCGGCAAGGAGAGCTCGAAGCGCTGCTCGATGCGGCCGGAGATCTGGGCGTCGGTGGGCGGCGCGTTGTCCTCGACGCCGAAGGGGCAGGGGCCAGCCTGCCCGTCGATCTGCACGGCGATGCTCACCGTCTCGATCCGCTCGGTGGCGCAGGCGTCGCCGACGTCTGCGGGGGTGTCGAGCGGGTGTGGCTTGCTGGCCGCTCCGCTGTCGTCCCGGTCGGGATCGGCGCAGCCGCCCAGCGCGCCGAACAGGAGCGCCTGGACAGGAAGGGCAGCAGCGAGGGCAGCGCGGGGGGCGCGGGTCGAGTGGCGCATGCGGGCTCCGGGAGCTGCTCCTAGCCCGTCCCGGCCGAGGGAGGGCTTTAGGCGGCCCCGCGGCCCAAGATCCGGTTGGTCGCGCGTGAGTACAGCAGCAGCACCCCGAAGACCAGGACGGCGTAGGCCGAGGCATAGCCGTAGCGGTTGCCCCGCGAGAAGGCCCAGCGGTAGGCCTCGCTGATCAAGATCTCGGTGCCGCCGTCCGGCTCGCCGCCGCTCACCAAGTAGATGATGTTGAACATGTTGAAGGTCCAGACGCTGCCGAGCACCACCGCCGGGAGCAGCGCTGGGCGCAGCAGCGGCAAGGTGACGTGGCGGAACCGCTGCCAGGCGTTGGCCCCGTCGACCTCGGCCGCCTGCTCGAGATCGCGGGGGATGGCCTGGAGCGCGCCGAGCGTCACCACCATCATGAAGGGGAAGCCCATCCAGGTGTTGGTGGCGAGGTTCGCCGCGAAGGCGGTGCTGAACTTGGAGAACCAGCTCACCGGCTCCAGGCCCAAGGCCACCAAAACGCCGTTGATGGCGCCAAACTGGCGGTGAAACATGCCCTTCCAGATGAGGGCGGTGATGTAGTTGGGGACCGCCCAGGGCAAGATCAGCAGCACCCGGTACATGCCGCGCAGCTTGAGCCAGGGCTCGCGCAGCAGCATGGCCAAGGCCACGCCGATGCCGACGTGCAGGCAGACGTTCGACACCGTCCAGAGCACGGTGACGGCGAGGGTGGCGTAGAAGCTGAAGTTGGAGGTGATGGGCCAGTCGCGCGCCAACAAGATGTCGAAGAAGTGGGTGAGGCCGACGAAGGTCCAGGTGCCGCTGCGGTGGGCGAACAGGCTGACGGCCGCGCCCACCCCGAAGGGGATCAGCACCAGCAGGGCCATGCTGAGGGCGGCCGGCGCGACCCAGGCGAAGGCCCGCAGCGAGTCGGCCAGCTCCGCGCGGCGCTGGCTCGCTTGGCGTCCGAGGGTGACGAGCCCAGCGAGGACGGCGGCCCCGAGCGCCAACAGGTAGGGCGTGCTGTCCACCGCCGGCGGCGCAGGGCGGCTGAAGTAGACGAGCTCCCGCTGCGCCTCCTCCAAGGCCTCCTCGGGGCCCATGCCGCCGCGCATCACCCGGCGCAGGGCGCGGGCGCTGGGCTCCCAGGTGGCCCCCATCTCCGGCACGTTGGGCATGGGCACGGTGGCGTCCAGCTGCGCGCGAAAGGCCTCAATGACGTCATCATCGGTGAGTCGGGGGTCATCGTAGGCGGCGAGGGTGGCGACGGTCTGGCGGCCGATGGCGGCCCGGTCGGCGGCGACCTCGGGGCGGATCAGGTGCGCGCCGAGCTCCATGGCGAGGGCCGGCTGGCCTGCGTGGGCCGACAGCAGCAGCCCCTCGACCGTGAGGTAGGGCGCGGCCCGGCGACCGAGGCCGGAGATGATCGGCAGCGGCGCCACCTTGAACTTGACGCTGGGGTCGATCTCCCCGAGGAACCACGGGCCGTTGATCACCGTCGCCGCGAGGCCCTCGTTGAACAGCTGGGTGACCAGCGCGCCGGTGGGCTCCTCGGGCAGCAGCCCCTCGGTGACGAGGGAGCGGGCGAAGGTGAGCGCGGCGGCGTTCTCCGGGGTGTCGAGCTGGAAGCCGTCGGGGCCGCGCACCCCGCCGCCGAAGCCGTGCATCCAGGGCGCGTGGAAGTAGGCGTCGGTGGACTGGTAGGCCAGGGGGTAGACCCCGGCCGGCAGGGCGCCGCGCAGGGCCCGGAGCGCGTCGGTGTCGGCGGGCGCCTCGGCGACCAGCGCGGTGTTGATGAACAAGACCAAGGACTTGCTCGCGAGCGGCAGCCCGTAGAGCCGGCCGTCGTAGCGCAGGGCCTCGACCGTGGCGGGGTGCAGCCCGGCCTCGGGCTCGGGCCAGGGCGCGATGAGCCCGGCGGTGACCCACTCGCCGACCCGCTCGTGGGCGCTGATGAGCAGGTCGGGGCCGTTGCCCCGTGGCGCCGCGGCCTCGAATTTGGTCTTGAGGGCGTCGGGCGGGATCGACAAGGAGAGCACCACCACATCGGGGTGGGCGGCATCCCAGGCGTCGATCGCGGCCTCCAGCGCGGCCTCCTCTTGGCCCCGGTAGGCGTGCCACAGGCGCAGCTCGGTGGGCCCGGCGTGGGCGAGCGGCGCGGCGAGCAGGCCGAGCGCGGCGGTGGTCAGGCGGTGGGGAGCGCGGATCGGCATGGCCCGAGCCTACACCCGCCACCGACCCGCCTCCGCGTCGCCCGGGCCCTGCTCGCTGAGAGTGGCCTTCTGTGCGTTGTTGTTGGGGTGTTTGAATATTTTGGCCGAGCCCCTGTAAGCGCCGGCCCCGCGCCCCGTTCCGGCGGCACCCGCGGCGGGCCCTCCCGGCGAAGCGCCCCCGGCCCCCGCGACCGTGACCCTGCCTGTTGGCGCCCCGCGGCGCCCTTGGGCCCGCTTGTGCCCGCTCAACCGTTCAACAGCGCCGCCCGCGGCGCAGCCCTGGAGGCCACCATGACCCAGCACTCCCTCAGCCACGCCATCCTCGCCATCTCGGTCCCCTCCCTGCTGCTGGCGCTGTCGGGCTGCGCGATGAAGTCCCCGCCCGAGCTGGCCGCGGAGCTGGAGGCCGGCCCCACCCTCCAGAACGAGTCGGTGGACGACCAGGTCGCGACGACCGAGGAGGCCCAGCAGGCCCAGCAGGTCCCGGTGCTGGACGAGGCCGCGCCCGAGGCCGACAACATCATCGCCAGGGACGCCGAGCGGCGCGAGGCCCCCCCCGCGGAGCGCGCCACGGTCCTGCAAGCGGCGAAGACCAACGCCGCCGCCGACCCGCTGTCGCTGGCCGACGCGTCGCTGGCCCTCGGCGCCGCCTCCCGGACCACGGCGGGCGAGGCCGGCGGCGCCGCTCCTGCGCCCACGCGCGACATCGTCGCCAGTCGGAGCCCGGCGCCCCCCGCCGGCAGCGGCCGCGCCGGCCTCCCCAAGAAGAAGAGCGCCGATGCCCCGAGCGCGGTCGTCGGCGCCCCGCCGACGCCCCCGGTCGCCGCGCCCGTCGAGGCCCCGCAGCTCCAGAGCGGCCGAATCTACCCCGCCAAGCCCGCGGATCAGGGCGTGGCGCTCGCCGAACAGCGGGTGCTCGAGCAGGGCGTGAGCAGCCGCGAGGAGTACACCGACCACGGCGTCAACCCCTACACGCTGGCCACCAACGACCGCCACAGCACCTTCTCCATCGACGTCGACACCGCCTCCTACACCGTGGCCCGCCGCAAGCTGCAGGAGGGCAGCCTTCCCCCGGAGGCCGCCGTCCGCGCCGAAGAGTTCGTCAACTTCTTCAACTACGACAGCTACGCCCAGCCCACCGACGGCCCCTTCTCGGTGAACATGGAGGCCATGCCCGACCCCTTCCGGCCCGGCCACCACACGCTGCGCGTCGGTGTTCAGGGCAAGGAGCTGTCCCGCGGGGAGCGGCCGCCCCTCCATGTCACCTTCTTGGTGGACGTCTCGGGCTCGATGCAGAGCGCCGACAAGCTGCCCCTCGCCAAGCGCTCCATGCACATGATGGTCGATGGGCTCAACGAAGGCGACACCGTGGCCCTCGCCACCTACGCCGGCCAGGTCGCGCGCATCCTGGAGCCGACCCAGGCGGTCCACAAGCGCCAGATCCACGAGGCCATCGACCGCCTCGGCGCCGGCGGCTCCACCGCCATGTCGGCCGGCATCGACCTCGCCTACGGCATGGCCATGGAGAGCTTCCACAAGGGCCATGAGAACCGGGTGGTGGTGCTCTCGGACGGCGACGCCAACGTGGGCAACAGCTCCTTCGACACCCTGCTCGGTCAGATCAAAGGCTACGCCGACAAAGGCGTGACCCTGAGCACCATCGGCCTCGGCATGGGCAACTACCGGGACACTTTGATGGAGCAGCTCGCCAACAAGGGCGACGGCAACAACTTCTACATCGACGGCGAGGCGCAGGCCCAGCGGGTCTTCGTCGAAGAGCTCGGCGGCAGCATGGTCACCATCGCCCGGGACGTGAAGATCCAGGTGGAGTTCAACCCCGAGGCCGTCGCCGCCTACCGCCTCGTTGGCTACGAGAACCGCGACATCGCCGACAAGGACTTCCGCAACGACCGGGTGGACGCCGGCGAGGTGGGCAGCGGCCACGACGTGACCGCCATCTACGACGTGATCCTCAAGGACGGCTACGCCGCGGAGCTCGCCACGGTGCGCATGCGCTACGAGGCCCCGGGCGCCGACAAGGCCGCCGACGAGAAGGCGTGGCGCTTTCACACCTCAGCCCTCAAGGCCGCCGACAGCCTCGCCCACAAGGACACCCGCATCGCCTACGCCGCGGCCACCTTCGCCGAGGTCCTCCGCGGCAGCCCCACCGCGGCGGAGATCAGCCTGGACGCGCTGATCCGCTACGCCCAGGCCGCCGCCCGGCCCGGCCAGAAGGACGACCAGGAGCTCATCTCCCTGATGAAGCGCGCCCGGGAGCTGGGCGCGGGCGAGCGGGGCCAGGCCCTGTCCCGTCGCTGAGCTTGACCTGAGGCGCGCTGTTCTCAGCGTGCGGCTGCGCCCCTCCCCTCAGGCGGGGCCCGCTTCGCCGATGGGCGGGGCGGGCGCTGTCTTTTGGGGGGCCGCGGGCCGGAGCAGCGCCGCGAGGGTCGGATCGGCCCGGCTGCGCCAGATGAGCCCGTCGAGCAGGTAGTGGGTGACCTGGGGCACCGAGAGCAGCGCCACCGCCAGCCCGACCGCCCGATCGGCCGGCGTCCAGGCCCCGTCCTCCTCGGATGCCCAGCGGGGCTCCGGGTTGAACAGCCCGCTGACCCCGTCGAAGATCAGGCGCCACAGGTCACTCTGGCCGAAGATGGCGGCGTGCTCCTGCCAGACGAAGCGGTCCCACAGCGCCTCTTCGGTGAAGGCCAGCGTGAGGAGCGCCAGGAGGACCAGCGCGAGGCCCGGCCCCCGCCACAGGGCCGGCGGCAGCGCGCTCGCCCCGCCCCGGGCGCTGCGGCGCGACTCCACGAGGACCACCAAAGCGACGTAGGGCACGCCGTGGGCGACGATGTTGGTGAGCGAGAAGGCGAGGTCGTCGTCGCGCCAGACCACCCCGGTCCACCAGGCGAGGGCGCCGGCGAGCAGCCAGAGGTCGCGTCCCCAGGACCAGGACCGGCTCCGCCACCGGTTGCGGCCGTGCCCCAGCCAGGCGACCGCGCCCGCCGCCGCGCCAAAGTAGAAGGCGAGGGTGGGGAGGCCCTGAGGCAGGTCACCTTCGACGAACCAGACGAAGCGCCGCGGCAAGTGGCTCAGCCAGTAGAGCATCGGCACCCCGGCGGCGGCCCAGTGGGCGGCGCGCTCCCAGCGGGCGTCCGGGCCGGGCGGCAGGCCCGCGGCGTGGCGGTAGACCATCGCGATGCCCACCTGCTGCCGGAGGAAGTGGAAGACCGCGAGCAGGGCCATCCCCCGCCAGTACCAGTGGGGAACGACGAGCTGCACGCTGATCAGGGCGATCGCCACCGCGAGCGGGAGGAGCAGGGCGCGGCGGAGGTGGCCGGGGCTGCGGTCGGTCCAGAGCCGCAGGCCGGTGGCCCAGACGTGGCCGACGTCGATGAAAACGACCAGCAGCAGCCATCCGACCGCGCTCAGGCCGACCGCGTCGGGGAGCGCGGCCGCGACGGCGCAGGCGAGCAGGGTCGGGCCGATCATCAGGCCGAGGTCGAAGGCCGGGCCGCTCAGCCAGCCGCTGGGGCTCAGCCGCGCCGCCACGCCGCCCCCAGGTCTGCGCCCAACAGGCTCGGGCCGACCGGCGCCCCCAGCGCCTGCAGCGCCTCTTCGGCGGCCCGCACCCCATGCCAGCTCGCCTCTTCAAACAGGCTCATGCCGGAGAGCTCGGTGTGGGCGTGGTGCACCCGGCCCTCGATCGCGCCGAGGGCCGCGAGCCGCCGCGGGTCGGTGTGGAGGCCCGGCGAGGGCCGAACGGTGCCGTGTCCCCAGGCCCAGATGTCGATCCGAGCGAGGTGCTCCGGCAGGTCGGGCCAGCCCTTGCGCATGCGGTGCAGCACCGCCTCCGCCTGCTCCTCCCAGCCGGCGTGGAGCAGCGCCTGGCGCGCGGCGCTCGGGTCGTCGGCGCAGAGGGGCTGGTAGTGGCTCAGCGTGGTCGGGCCGCCGTAGCGCCGGGCCTGCCACCCGTTGTCAATGGCGCCCAGGTCGGTCTCTTCGGCGGAGAGCTCGGGGTCCCAGGGCACGCTGTCCCAGGCGGCGGGCACGCCGGGGCCGGGCGTCCAGCCGTCGAGCTGGAGCACGGCCACCCGCCAGGGCGCGGTGGTCAGGGCGAGGGGCGCGGGGCGGTCGAGCAGACGGGCGGAGACGGCGCTCGGCACGGCCAAGATCACGCGCTCGGCCTGCACCTCGATGAGCTCGCCCCCGGCCTCCACCCAGACCCGGCCGGTGTCGGCCTCGACCCGCCGCACCAGGGCGCCCACCCGGAGCGTGGCCCCGCACCGCTTTGCGAGACCATCGACCAGCGCGCCGTTCCCGCCGGGCCAGGTGAGGACCTGGGTGCCCATGTCGAGGGGGTCGGCCACGAAGGGGCGCCGGGCGCAGTGGTAGTGCAGGCCGGCCCAGGCGCTGGTGCTGCGCAGCGTGGCGCCGAAGTCGTCGCGGCAGCCGTACTCGATCATCCACCGCAGCCGCGGGCTGGTGTAGCCGCGGGCGTCGAGCCACGCGGCGAAGGTGGGCTCCGCGAGGGCCCGCAGCGCCGGGTCTTCGCTGGAGAGCGCGATGGGCAGCGCGAAGGCGGGGCGGCCGTCGGCGCCGATCGTGGACCGCCAGACGCTGAGCTCCGCCTCCCAGGCCTCGCGCTGGGCCTCGTCTTCGGCGGTGGCGCCGGTGGCGGGCCAGAGGCCGAGGATCCACTCCCCGCCGATGAACAGGCGCTCCTGGGGGGCGAGGCAGATGGCGGCGGGGTCGTAGGCCGGGCGTCCGGCGCTGTCGGCGCCGACTATCAGGCCGAGATCGGCGAAAATAGCCTGTACGTGAATGTTCTCCTTGTTCGGGATGGTGGCGTAGTGGGCGCCGAGCGCCACGGGGCCGCTGCCGCCCTCGCCCGACTGGGAGGTGCCGCCGAGGCGCGCGTCGAGCTCCAGCAGCAGCACCTCGCCCTCGAAGCCGGCCCGCCGCAGCCGCCACGCCGCCGACAGCCCCGCGACGCCCCCGCCGACGATGACCACCCGGGCCCGCTCGACCCGCACCCCGGCCTGGGCCTGAAAAGGGGCCCACAGTCGATGGGCGAGGCTGGCCCGCCCGGCGCCCAGCAGCGCGCCCACCCGCGGGCGCGGGCCGGGGCTGCAGCCGGCGGCGCCGACGAAGGCACCGCAAAGCGCGCCCTTCAGGAGGCGGCGGCGACTCAACCTCATCGCTTGAGCATGGCCCGCCAGTCCTCCTCGTAGAGCTGGACCAGGGCTTGGTTGTCGAGTCGGTTGATCGGACCGGGCCGCTCCGCCAGATCGGGCGGGAAGTGGAACAGCAGGTCCCGGGTGGTGGCGTCTAAGAAGCGCAGGCCCTCGGGCAGGGGGCCGAAGCGCACCGGGCTGCTGCGCCCGGCCAAGACGAAGCCCCATTCGCCAAAAGCGGGGACATAGGCGTGGTAGGGGCGGGTTTGCCAGCCGGCGTGGCGCATCGTGCGGTGGATGCACCAAAAGGCGCTGGGCGACCACATCGGCGACGTGGCCTGCACCGCCACCACCCCGCCTTCGGCCACCGCCCGGTCGAGCATGGAGAAGAAGGTGGTGGTGTAGAGCTTGCCGAGGCCGTGGTTGTTCGGGTCGGGAAAGTCCACCAGCACGACATCGTAGACGTCGTCGCTGGGGCTCTGCGCGCCAGGCGCCGGGGCCGCTCGCCCCTCGAGGTAGGTGAAGGCGTCGGCGTTGATGACCCGCACCCGCGGGTCGCTCAGGCTGGCCCGGTTGAGGGCGGAGAGCTCCGGGCGGTCGGTGAAGATGCTGGTGATCATCGGGTCGAGATCGACGAGGGTGACGTGCTGTACGCTGTCGTAGCGGAGCACCTCCCGCACGGCCATGCCGTCTCCGCCGCCCAGCACCAGCACCCGCGCGGGCGCCTCGACCGCGGTCATGGCCGGGTGCACCAAGGACTCGTGGTAGCGGTGCTCGTCGAGGGTGCTGAACTGCAGGGCCCCGTTGATGAACAGGCGCGTGTCGCCATCTCGGTGCGTCAGCACGATCTTTTGGTAGGGACTGGCGGCCCGGTAGACCACGGGATCGGCGAAAAGGTTGGCGTCGAGCCGCGCCTCGATGGGGCCGGCCGCGACGAAAACACTCAGCAGGATGATGATCACGCCAGCGGACATCCACCGCAGGCGGCGCAGCACCGAGGGCGCGGCCTGGAACAGGTAGGTCGTCCAGAGGGCGACGCCGGCGTTGATCAAGCCGAAGGCGATCGAGGTGCGGAACAGGCCGAGGCGCGGCAGCATCACCAGCGGAAAGACCAGCGAGGCGGCGAGCGCGCCGATGTAGTCGAGGAACAGCACCCGAGCGACCAGCTCCTTGAGGCTGGTCTCCCGCTCCAAGATCCGGATGAGCAAGGGCAGCTCTAAGCCCACCAGCGCGCCGATCAGGCCGATCTGCAGGTAGAGCAGCCACCGGAAGGCCGGCGACCAAACGAACAGCCCGAACAGCACCGGCGCCTCGAGGCCGCCGATGAGGGCCACCGCGAGCTCCACCTCGACGAAGCGCGCCAGCAGGCCGCGGTCGAGGTAGCGGCTCATGTAGGAGCCGAGGCCCATGGCCGAGAGGTACGTGCCGATGACCAAAGAGAACTGGGTGACGCTGTCGCCGAGCAGGTAGGAGGCCATGGCCCCGG
The DNA here is from genome assembly GCA_947462115.1 of Deltaproteobacteria bacterium. Lineage (GTDB taxonomy): Bacteria > Myxococcota_A > UBA796 > UBA796 > UBA2385 > JAEUKK01. The sequence goes on from CANHON010000036.1 coordinate 13,709, forward strand.
CCACGAGCTCGTAGATCAGGCCGCAGGTGGCGATGACGAAGGCGGACAGCAGGAGGGCGCGGCTGGGGCGCTCTGCACCGGGGGGATCAGCCGCCATGGACGGCCGCGGCGATGATGATCGCCAAGCCGAGGATCACCGAGCCCATGATGATGGCCAGCGCGGTGTTCTGGTCGTGCTCGATCTCTTTTTGCACGCTGAAGGGGGCGAGCCGGACCATCACGAAGAAGGCGAAGCCGAACACGACCACGCCGATGCCAGCGAACAGCAGCGACTCGAGCACCAAAGAAGGGTCGAAAAAGGCGAGCATGGTGCGCTCCAGAGCGAGGGGGAGGTCGGGCTATTTTCCGCCGCTGTAGCCGCCGGAGCTGCTGCTGCTGCTGCTGGACGGGGAGCGGTAGCCGGTGCCGCCGATGTAGGCCGGGCGCCAGGAGCTGGGGTTGTCCCGCACGCTCACCGGGACCGCCTCGTGCGCGTTGGGGAAGGGCGAGACGCCGCCGAGGGCGAGGCCGCCGAGGCCCACCATCAGCGCCACGCCCACGGCGAAAAGTATGTAGATCAACTTCATGGTTCAGCCTGCGTGGTCGCTCTCGGCCCAGCGCTGGCTCTCAAAAGCGCCGCGTCGGCCCAGAAAGGCGAGGGGCAGCAGCCCCGGGAAGAAGAACAGCGGGATCAAGGGGTTGAACCACGGCGGGTCCCGCCGCACTTCGAGGGTGACCACCCCGGCGCCGCCGACCTCCGAGGGGCGGGCCACCTCCACCCGCGCCACGTAGGGGCCGGGGTCCGGCAGGCCCACGCGGCCGCTCACGTTGTTGTCGACCTCGGTGCTCAGCGGGTAGACCGCCTCGCCGGTGCGCTGGTTGAGCAGGGCCACGTTGATCTGGGCTTGTTCGCGCCCGAGGCTGGTGCGGACCCGGACCTCGAGGTCCCGTCGCGCGCGGTCCGGCACCTCAAAGGACTCGGTCAAAAACACGTCGGAGAGGCCGCTTTGGCTTTGGATCTCGGTCTGGAGCAGCAGCTCGTCGTCGGCCAACAAGGCCGTCAGCACCATCAAGCAGAAGGTGCCGGCCCACAGCACCCCGGCGAGGCCGAGCGTGGCGGCGAGCTTGGCCTTGCCGTCGAGGGGGTTGGGCTGGTGCGGGCCCACCCCGCGGGCCTGGAGCAGGGGCGCGGCGAGGCTCGGACCGAAGGCGGCCTGAACCTCGGCCACCGGCAGGTACTCGCCCAGCGCCCAGACCCGCTCCTCGCCTTCGACCTCGAGGGACAACATCTGCGGCGGGGCGACATAGTCGTGGGTCTGGGCTTGGTCGCCGACGTTGATGAGCCAGCCGAACTCCCCGAGCACGGCGCTGGTCTCGGCGGTGCCGCTCTGGAAGTGGCGGAAGCTCTCGCCCGCGTGTCGGACAGGGAGCTGGGTTCGGTCGGCGCTCGTGGTGGGCGCTGCGCTGAGGCGTCGGACGTGGCTCCAGTGGCCGCGGCCGTCCTCGACCAGCCACGCCTCGCCCACGTAGGGGTTGAACAGCGCGTACTCCGTCCAGTAGTAGCGGACCCCATCGACCTCGACGAAGCGTCGCTGCGCGCCGATGATCTGCCAATCCTGGCCACGGAGCTTGCCTTTGGCGCCGAGCTTGAGGGTGGGCTGCCAGGACCGCTCGCGGTAGGCCGCCACGAGGGTGGCCGCCGCCTCCCCGTCGAGCTCGCCGATGTCCATGATCGACCCACAGTAGGGGCACGAGAACCGGAGGAGCGAGCCGGGGTTTCGCAGGGAGAGGGCGCCGGAGCACTGCGGGCAGCGCAGGCCGCGGGTGCCGCTGACCTCGGGGCCGGCCTGGCTCAAGGCCGCAGGGGAGGACCAGCCGGCGAAGGCCCGCAGGCCCTGCAGCTTGAGCGCCTCGAGGCTGTAGAACCGGCCGGTCCACATCCGCAGCCCGCCCTGGTCGTCTTCTTCGAGCGTGGCGACGCGGCGGCCATCGGCGCTGGCGAGATCCGCGAAGGCCGCCGGCGTCTCGAGGGCCGGCGCGAAGGGCAGCTCGCCGTCGGCGGCGATGACCCGGGCCGCGCCCCGCTCGGTGACCCGCCACTCCGCCCCGCCGAGCTCGACGGCCTCCCCGGCTCGAAGCTGGCGGATCTGCAGGCCCGTAATCGGCGCGTCGATGGTGAAGACCCGCCACTGGCCGTTGCCTTCGCCGATCCAGCCGGCCCCGCCGTCCGAGACGCGCAGGGCCCACTCGTTCCACCGCGCGGTGCGGTGGGCCCGGCGGAGGCCGCCGACGATCTCAAAGGCGCGGCCCTCGGCCTGGCCCCGCGCGCCCACCTGCAGCGGGCTCAAGTCGCGGGCGATGCTGCTGACCCGGCCGGCCACCACGGGCGCGTCGGCGGCGCCGCGCAGGACGACGCTGCGGCAGCTCGGGCAGACCGTGGCGGCCGAGGCGGCGTGCTCGAAGCTGATCTGGGCCCCGCACTCGGGACATTCTGCCTGCAACAAGCGCGTCGCTCTCCGAGGGGCAGGTGCCTGGCGCTGCGGCTGCGGGCCAGCGCCGGGACTACGGGTTTTCCCGGCGCCTGTGGGGTCCGCCCGGGGGGCAAGCTCGTTGAAGTTGACGCGCTGGAGGGCCGATGGACCGGGGCGCGGGTGTGCGCGGCGGCGGCCGGCTTTGGGGCCGACCCCCGGAGCGCGCTGGGTGCGGGATAATAACCGCTGCGCCGGGCGCGCTGTCGGGCCGGGCTGCTCCTCTGGAGGCTGAGATGAACGGTGGAGGGACCGCCGAAGCGCAAGGGCGCTTCAGCTTTGTGGAGCTGCTGGGCTGCTGCGCCGCGGTCGTTGGCCCCCACGGGGAGCTGCTCGCCGCCAACGCGCCGTGGCGCGAGGCCCTCGGCGACCCGCCGGAGCTCCCCGGGCTGCTGCGCGGACCCGCCGGCGAGGCGACGGAGCCCGACGGGCAGCCGACGACCTGCACCCTCGGCGGGGCGACGTGGATCGCGCGCTGGAGCCCGCTCTCGGCGGCGGCGGGCGGCGGGCGGCTGCTGTGCCTCAGCCCGGCGCGCTCGGGTCTGCACCGCCTGCCAGCAGAGCTGCTGTACCGGGTCCTCGACGGCCTGCCCATCAATGTTTTCGTCAAGGACGCCGCGGGCGTGCTCGTGATGGTCAACGCCGAGACCGTCCGCACGCTCGGGCGCGCCGCCGAGGAGGTGTTGGGGCGCACCGACCACGACCTGTTTGGCGCCGAGGTGGCCGATCGCATCGTCGCGACCGACCGCGCGGTGCTCGGCTCGGACAGCGGTGAAGACCTGCTGCACGAGGAGCAGATCGACTCCGGGGACGTGCAGCGCGACATGCTCGCCGGAAAGGTGCGGCTCGCTGGCCCCGACGGCGCGCCCTACCTGCTCGGCTTCTCCATCGACATCACCGAGCGCAAGCGCATTGAGCGCGAGCTGGAGGCGCAGCGCAATTTCATCCGGCAGGTCATCGACACCGACCCCAACCTGATCTTCGTGAAGGACCGGCGCAACAATTTCCGCCTGGTCAACCAAGCGGTGGCCAACCTGTTCGGCACCACGGTCGAGGCCATCGAGGACCAGAGCAACGCGGTGGTGCACGACAACGAGGAGGAGGTCGAAGGTTACGCCGTCGATGACCGGCGGGTGATCGATCTGGGCGTGACCGTGCAAAAAGAGGAGACGGTCTCCCAATCAGACGGGATCATCCATCATTATCAGACAACCAAGGTGCCGCTCCGGTTCAGCAACGGCGAGGTCATGGCCCTGGCCATCTCGGTCGACATCACCGAGCGGCTGCGGCACCTCGCCGAGGTGCGGGCGGCGCGGGACGCGGCCGAGGCGGCCAGCCGGGCCAAGACCGACTTCTTGGCGACGATGAGCCACGAGATCCGCACGCCGATGAACGGGGTCATCGGCATGACGGGGCTGCTGCTCGACAGCGGCCTTGGCCCGGTCCAGCGTCGGTATGCCGAGACCATCCGGGAGTCCGGCGAGGCGCTCCTGTCGATCATCAACGACATCCTCGACTTCTCCAAGGTGGAGGCCGGGCACATCGAGCTCGAGGAGAGCGACTACGACCTCCGGCCGCTGATCCGCGGGGCGATGGACATCGTGGCCCCCCGCGCCAGCCAGCGGGGGCTTGGCTTGCTCGTCGAGGTCTCCTCGGAGCTGCCCCACCGGCTGACCGGGGACGGCGGCCGGCTGCGGCAGGTCCTGGTGAACCTGCTCGGAAACGCCGTCAAGTTCACCAACACCGGCAGCGTGACCGTGCGCGCCTACCCGGTGGGGCCCGCAGAGGGGCTGGGCCCGCACACGCTGCGGATCGAGGTGCAAGACACCGGGGTCGGCGTGGCGCCGGAGTCCCAAGCGCTTCTATTTCAGGCCTTCTCGCAGGTCGATTCTTCGGCCAGCCGGCGCTACGGCGGCACCGGGCTCGGCCTCGCGATCAGCCGGCGGCTGTGCGAGCGGATGGGCGGGCGCATCGGCCTCGAGAGTGAAGTGGGCAAGGGCAGCAC
>CANHON010000037.1 GCA_947462115.1 Deltaproteobacteria bacterium
CTGCCCGCCGAGCTCGGCCGGCTCAAGGCCTTGGCCGAGGCCGAGGGCGACGCCGCCTTGTCGCTGCACCTGTGGAGCCTCGAGTCTGAGGCCCGCGAGGCGGTGTCCGACGAGGCGATGATGTTCGGCGACCTCGGCATGGTCGCCGCCGGCCTCGGGGTGATGGAGGCCTGCCTCACCGCTGGCCTCGACCCGCTCGGGCGGCTGGAGCAGCTCGCCGCCTTCAACGCCAAGATCGGCTTTACGCCCGGCCAAGACCTCTGCGCCCTCGCCAAGGCCAGCGCGGAGGAGCCCAATGACGTGCCGCCGGAGATCTTGCACAGCTTCCAGTCCTCGAGCGTGCTGCGGGTGGACAACCTCAGCCGCTGCTTGATGCACCTCGAGGAGACCCCCGAGGACGAGGGGGTGGCCGACGAGCTGCTCCGCGACGCCCACACGCTCAAAGGCGACGCGCGCCTCGTGGGCCTGATGGACCTCGGCTTCTTGATCCACCGCTTTGAAGACCTGCTGCTCGAGGCCCGCAAGGGCCGGTTCCAGAGCCGGACCCAGGTCGATCTGGGGCTCACCGGCGTCGATCTCATCCACCGGGTCCTGTCCGGTGACCTCACCGAGGAGGTCGCGCCGGCGCTCGGCGCCGACATCGGCCAGTACCTCAAGGCCATCGACGCCGCGCTCAGCGGCCACGGCCAGGGGTTGAGCGCGGCCGGCCAGGCGCCCAAAGCGGCGCACACGCCGACCAAGGCAGCCTCGCCCGCGTCGTCGGCCGCACCCGCGGCACCCGCGCTCCCGCCCGCGCCCGCGAAGGGGCCGTCGGCGGCGCCCAAAGCCGATGCCGGGCCGCCCAAGGCCGAGGCCGCCAAGAAGGACGACGGGAAGCGGCGGGAGTTCTTGCACGTGCCGGTGGACACGGTCGAGCACTTGATCCACCTCTCCGGCGAGCTCACCTTGTGGCAGACCCAGCAAGATCGCGTGGTGGCCGACGTTCGCCGCCTCTCCCACGACTGGCGCAGCACCACCCAGCGGCTGCGGGAGGAGGGGCGCATCGACGCCGACGTGGCGGAGAAGCTCGGGGCCCTGGCGCGCGAGCTCGGCGCGCGGGTGCAGCAGATGCGCGACGACGGCTTCCAGAACGCCCTGCGGCTCACCGAGCTGCAGGACAGCGTCGGCGGCATGCAGCTCGTCGAGGTCCGCACGGTTTTTGGCAAGTACCCCCGGGCGGTGCGGGCGATGGTGCGCGATCTCGGCAAAGACTGCGCGGTGGAGCTCGAGGGCGTGGAGGTCGCGGTCGACAAGACCGTGCTCATGCAGATCGAGGACGCGCTGCTGCACCTCGTCCGAAACAGCGTGGACCACGGCATTGAGATGCCCGAGGTCCGCGCGGCCCGCGGCAAGCCGGCCCGCGGCACCCTCAAGCTCTGCGCCCGCAACAAGGGCTCCTTCGTCGAGGTGGAGATCTCCGACGACGGCGGCGGCATCGACGCGAAGAAGATCGCCGCGCGCCTCGTGAGCAAGGGCATCCTCACCGCCGACGCGACGGCGGTGATGAGCGAAGATGAGCTGCTGCACCAGATCTTCCGGCCGGGCTTCTCCACCGCCGAGACCGTCACCGACATCTCCGGCCGCGGCGTCGGCATGGACGTGGTCAAGCGCCAGATCGACGCGATGGGCGGCTCGGTGCGCATCTTCACCAAGGTGGGCGAGGGCACCCGGTTCTTGCTGTCGCTGCCGGTCTCGGCCTCGGTGGCCCAGGCGATGGTCTTCCGCCAAGATCAGGGCCTCTACGCCATGCCCTCGGCGATGATCGACTCGATGCTGCACGTGATGCCCTCGGCGGTGCAGCGCATCGGCGGCCAGAGCCTGCTCCGCTACGAAGACGAGCTCATCAGCCTCCACGACCTCGCGGGCGTGCTCGGCTTCCCGGTGCGCCGGGTGAACGAGCCCTTCTGGCGGGTGGTGGTGGTCCGCGCCGGCGACCGTCGGCTGGCCCTGCGGGTGGGCACGGTGCTCGGCGAGCGCAAGCTGGTGCAGCAGGCCAGCGACGCCTTCTTGTCGGGCCTCTCCTTGCTCTCGGGCACGGCGCGCATCGAAGGTGGCGAGCTGGTGTCTGTTCTCAACATCGGCCAGCTCATTCGAAAGGCCGAGGGTGGCCAGTCGGCCGGCATGGTGGGCGCGGCCGCCGAGGTCCACAGCGCCCCGGGCGTCGCGGGCGCGGGGGCGGAGGGCGCCGATCGCAGCCCCGAGGGTCCGACCGCCGAAGACCCCCGCAAGGCCAGCACCCAGGCGACGGTGCTGGTGGTCGAGGACTCCGACATCACCCGCCGGATGCTGGTCGGGGCGGTCGGCCGCCTCGGCTACCGGGTGGTCGAGGCGATCAACGGCCGCGACGGCCTCGAGAAGTTTGAGGCCCACCGGCCGGACCTGCTGCTCACCGACCTGGACATGCCGGTCATGACCGGGATCCAGCTCATCGAGGCCCTCCGCGGCCGGGGAGAGGGCTGCCCGATGGTGGTCATGACCTCCCGTGAGTCCGAGGAGAGCAAGGCGGAGGCCCTGCGGGTCGGCGCCAGCGCCTACCTGCTCAAGTCCGCCCACAGCGACGCCAAGCTGTCGCAGGCCTTCTCGATGCTGCTCGGCCGTCGCGCCGAGAGCGCGGCATGACCGCCGCCCGACGGGTGCTGGTGGTCGACGACAGCCCCGTGGTGCTCAGCATGGTCGAGGCCGCCCTCCGCGCCCGCCCCTCCCTGGAGGTGGTGGGCGCGGTCGGCTCGGCCGAGGCCGCCATCCGGGGCCTTCACCGCTACCGCCCCGATCTGGTGCTGATGGACGCCAACATGCCCGGCATGGACGGCATCGAGGGCACCAAGGCCATCCGCGCCCGCTCCCCGGTGCGGGTGGTGCTGATGACCGGCTCCTCGGGGGCCGAGTTCCGGCGTTTTCAGGTGGTTGGCTTGTCCGCCGGCGCCTTCTCGGTGCTCCAGAAGGACGGCGTCAGCGGCCGCGGCTTCTACGACCAGGTGGAGCGCCTGGCCAGCGAGGGCTGCGGACGGCTGCCGAGCCAACAAAGCGAGGGCTGCGGACGGCTGCCGAGCCAACAACGCGAGGGCTGCGGCCGGCTGCCGAGCCAACAAGAGGGCCCGGCCCCCGGCGAGGCCCCCCGGATTCAGGAGGCGCCATCGGGGCCCACCCGGGCGCCTGCCCCCAGCCCATCGCCCACGCGCAGCGCGCGCCCCGCCCCGCGGGTCATCGGCGTGGTCTCCTCGACCGGCGGACCCCAGACCTTGCTCCGGGCGCTCCGGCCCCTGCCGCGGAGCTTCCCCTGCGCGGTGGTGCTCGTCCAGCACATGTCCGACGGCTTCGACCAGTCCTTCCGCGACATGCTGGCGGCCCACCTGCAGCTGGAGGTGCGCCTGGCCGAGGACGGCGACCCGCTGGTCGCGGGCCAGCTGCTCGTCGCGGCCCCCGGCGCCCACATGGTCACGGCGGGCGATCGGGTGCGGCTGGACGCGCGCTCGCCGGCGGAGGCCAACCACAAGCCCTCCGGCAACAAGCTGCTCCACAGCCTCGCGATCAGCCACGGCAAGTCGGCCTGGGGCATCGTGCTCACCGGCATGGGCGACGACGGGGCGGCCGGCCTGCTGGCCATGCGGCGCGCCGGCTGCCATACCATCGCCCAAGACGCCGCCAGCGCCATCCTCGACGGCATGCCCAAGCGCGCCCGCGAGCTCGGCGCCGCTGAGGTGGTGCTCGGCGACCTGGAGATCGGGCCCTACTTGCTCCAGCAGGTGCCCGGCCGAAGCTGAGCGGCGCCCCGACGCGACGCGGCCGCGCTCCCTTGGAGGGGGGCGCGGCCGTTGCCGTTGGGGTGCGGGTTTTGGCCCGATTGGGCGACCGGTTGTTCGAGCGCTGTTGCCCGGCTTGGCCTTGGTTTCGGCCCTGGCTTGGGCCTTGGCTTCGGCGCTCGGTCCCAAAACGCAGCGCGCCGGCGGGGGCGAGGGCCTCCACCGGCGCGGCGGGATCAGCGGGCGGCGGGCGCCCCGCGGCTCAGGCGGCGTAGCGGGCGCGGCTGTGGCCGTAGCCCTGCGCGGTCGGCGCGGCCGGGGTCGCGGGGGTGGTCGAGAAGTGCGAGACCACCTGCTGGAAGGTGTCGGACAGGGCCTGGAGCTGCCGACTCGCGCTGACGAGGTCGGTCGAGGCCGAGACGGACTTCTGGGCGACCGCGGAGATCTGGTCCATGGCCGTCGTGGACTGCTGGGTGCCCACCTGCTGCTCCTGGATGGCCTCGGCGATGGAGCCGGCCGACTCGGTGGTCTGCGTCGAGAGGCGCGAGGTCTGCTCGACCGCCGAGACCGTGGAGTGGGTGGCGCGGCGGATGTCCTCGGTCAAGGCGTCGATGTCCTTGAGCGAGCCCATGATCTGCTCGGCGAGGCGCTGCATCTGGGTGGCGACGAGGCTAAAGCTGCGGCCGGCCTCGCCCGCCTTGGTGCCCTCCAGCGCCGCGTTGAGGGCCAGCAGGTCCGACTTGTTGGCGATGTCTTTGATGAAGGACACGATCTCGCCGATGCGCGCCGTGTGGCCGGACAGCTCCCGAATGGCCACCGCCGTCTGGTTGTTGGTCTTCTGGGCGACCTCGGCGTTGGTGTAGACCGCCGAGGTGGCCGCGGCGATCTCCTTGGCCGAGCTCGACAGGGTGGTGAGGATGCGCCGGGTCTCCTCGACCGCCGACGCCTGCTCGCTGGCGCCGAGCTGCTGGGTGAGCGCGGCCTCGTGCAGCTGGGCGGCGGTGTTGTTCAGCGACATGGAGTTGTTTTGGATGTCGCTGACCAAGGTCTGCAGCGACCGCACCATGCGCTCGAAGCTCTCGCCGAGCTCGCCTTCGAGGCGGGTCCGCAGCGACTCGTCCACGAGGTTGCCCGCGGCGATGGCGTGGGCTTGGCGGGCCAACATCCGCAAGTTGGCGGTCATCTCGGAGAAGGCCGAGCCGAGCTCGCCGGGGATGCGCTCGTTGAGGGCCTGGTTGTGCAGGTCACCCTTGGCGATCAGCGTGGCCTGGCCCGCGAGGCGGCGCTGGGTGGCCTCCATCGAGGCGAAGGCGTCGGACAGCACGCCATGGTTCGACACGTTGCGCTGGGCGCCCTCGGCCTCGGCGGTGGCGGGCTCGCCGCGGGCCACCCGGCCGGCGCGCTCCGCTAGATCGCCCATGCCGAGCACCAGGTCATTGTAGGCGCCTGCGAGCTGGCCGAGCTCGCCGCCGACCTGCTCGTCCATGGCGTCTTTGGCGCGCTCGCCGCTGGCTAGCGCGCGCAGGCGGGCGGCGGCGGCGATGATCGGCTGGGCGATGCGGCTGCCGATGAAGAAGGCGAGGGCGAGGGCGGTGAGGATCACCGCCAGCGTGCCCAGCGCCGCTTGGTTGCGGAAGGAGCGGACGGGCGCGAGGGCCTCTGCCTCGTCAATCTCGCTGACGATGACCCACTGGAGGCCGGGGATCGACAGCGGCCGGTACGAGGACATGACCGCTTCGCCGCGGTAGTCGTTGTAGGCGCCGGCGCCCGTCTCCCCGTTCAGCGCGCTCTGCACGCCGCTGGTGCCGATCTTGAGCTGGCCCACCACCGTCTTGAGGCGCTTGATGTCGTCGATGGCCTCGGCGTTCTCGGAGCCGGCGAGGCCGGCAAAGAACTCTTCGGGGTGCTCGACGAAGAACCGGGACTCCGTGCGGATGTTCTGGTCGGGGCCGACAATGTAGGCCTCGCCCGTCTCGCCGAGGCCCGACTCCTTCCACCGGCCCTGGTTGGTCATCACCGCGTCGATCTTGTTGAGCGGGAGCTGGAACACCAGCACGCCGAGGCGCTTGTCGCCGTCGAAGATCGGGGCGGCCACAAAGGAGGCCGGCGCGCCATAAGAGGCGGCGTAGGGGGCAAAGTCGACCAGGGTCGACTTGCCGGCGGGCAGCTGTCCGGCGCTGCGGAAGGCCGCCGCAAAGTTGGTGTCACTGTAGGGGCCGTTCACCAAGGAGGTGGCGAAGTCCGCCTCCTTGAACACCGAGTAGATGATCTCGCCGCGGTCGGGATCGATCAAAAAGATGTCGTAGTAGCCAAAGCGGTCGAGGAAGTCCCGGAAGAAGGGGTGGAACTGGGCGTGGGCCTTGGAGTAGGCCGAGCCGTCCGGCGCCGCGTCCAGCAGGTGCTTGGTGCCCACCGCGTTGGGGTTGGCGACGAGGTACAGCTCCTGCAGCCGCAAGCCCTGGGGCGTGCCGGGCAGGTAATCCTCGGCCGCCCGGGCCTGCTCGGCCGGCAGGCGGGAGATCATGTTCGTCGTATAGTAGCGAGAGAGCTGCTCGGAGGCCGAGGAAGAGGGCGCCGGCAGGCTCTTCCAGCCCGCGGAGAAGGCGCGCATCGCGTCCACCGCCTCTGGGCTGCCCGACAGGTTCTCCACCTGGTCTACGACGGTGCCGACGTAGCCCTCGATCTGCGCGGCCTTGTGCTCGCGGATGGTCGTCAGCTTGTCGTACTGCGCCGCTGTGAGCGAGGTTCGGGCCGTCAAATAGCCAAAAACGCTGACGAGGCAGGCGGCGAAGGCCGCTGTGCCGACCAAGGCGACGACCAACCGTGACCGAATGCTGAGACCGTTGCTTAGCTTCGCGCTCATTGGGGCTCCTAATGGGGGACGGGCGCGTCCCTGCCGCGGGCCCATCGGCCTCTGCTGGCGACCGCTTGAGGAGAAGGGGCTCCGGGCGCACAGCGCCCTCCGCCGCTCCGGGCGCACAGCGCCCTCCGCCGCTCCGGGCGCTCAGCGCCCTCCGCCGCACATGCCGATCGAACAATCGGGCAGGAAGTCCGCACAACAGGGCAGTGCCGGTCGAGCCGCAGCCGAGGCTATAGGCCCGCATCCACGGAGCGACCATGAACGAAGCCCAGCCCCTCGACCTCTTGATCATCGGCGGCGGCCCCGCCGGCCTGTCCGCCGCCCTCTACGCCGGCCGCGCCCGCCGGCGGGTGTGCGTGGTGGACGCCGGGCAGCCCCGTCACGCCGTCTCGGCCGCGGTGCACAACCTCATCGGCCTCGAGGGCGTCGCGCCCGCCGAGCTGCGGCGGCGGGCCTGGTCCGACCTCGCGCCCTACGACGTGCAGCGGCAGGAGGGGCAGGTCCTCGGCCTCAGCTACGACGGCGCGCTGTGGACCGCCGCGCTCGCCGGGGGCAGCCTGCGCGCCCATGCCGTGCTGTTGGCCGTCGGGGTCGTCGATCTGCTCCCGGACTGGCCGGGCCTCGACGCCACCTGGGGCCGCTCGGTGCACGTCTGCCCGTTCTGCCACGGCTGGGAGCAGCGCGACCGACCGCTGATGGCCTATGGCCAGGGCGATCACCTCGTGCCCTTCGCCACCATGCTCAGCGCCTGGAGCCGCGACCTCGTGGTGCTCACCGGCGACGCCCCACTGCCCGAGGCCGAAGCGGAGGGCCTGCGGGCCCGGGGGGTGGTGCTGCGCGCCGGTCACCCCACCGCGCTTGAGCACGAGAATGGCGCGCTCACCGGTGTTCACCTCGATGACGGCACGCTGCTGCCCCGCAGCGCCCTGTTCCTCGGCGTGCGCCAGCGCCAGACCGCGCTCGTCCGCGGCCTCGGCCTCGAGGCGGTGCCCAGCCCGGTCAACGAAGACGGGGACGTGAAGGTCGACGGAACCGGCCGCACCAACCTGCCGATGCTCTGGGCCGCCGGCGACCTGTGCAGCCGCATGCAGCAGGTCTCGGCCGCCATCGCCGCGGGCGGGGTCTGCGGCGCGATGATCCACGCCACCCTGTCGATGCGCCCATGATCCACCGGCCGGTCGTCGGCCACCGCTGCGCTGGCCCGCCCGAGGGCCCGGTCGTGCACGCCCATGGCGCCGTCGCGCTCCTGCTGTCGGGCCGGGGCGTGCTGCACATGGGCGGGGCCTTCTGCCTGCAGGCCGGCGACGTCTTTATCGTGCCAGAGGGTGTTCCCCACTACCGTCGGGACGAGGAGCCCTGCGCCCTGGTCGGCGTCGGCCTGTGCATGTCCTGCGTGCCCCGGGTCGGCTGGGGCCCGGCGCTGCGGTCGCTGTTCCAGCAGGTCGCCGAGGGGGCCTGCCCCGTCTTGAGGCCAGCCGACGCCGATCGCGAGGAGCTGGCCCTCACGCTCCGGGCCCTGCACGCGCCCGAGGACGCCGGGGCCCCCTGGCTGGTGGAGGCCCGCCTCGGGGTGCTCGCGGCCCTGCTCCGGCGCGCCGCCCCCGGGGCCGCCGACCGACCGCTGGACGCGCCCATCGTGGCCCGCGCCCTCGACTACATCGCCCAGCACGCGCTGGAGCCCCTGTCGCTGATCGACGTGGCCCGCGCGGTCGGCCGCGCCCCGGCGCACCTCGCCGCCCGGGTCAAGGCCGAGACCGGCGAGCCCGTCGGCGCCTGGATCGTCCAGGCCCGCATGGCCCAGGCCCGCGCCCTGCTGCTCCGCGGCGACGACACGGTGGACGTCATCGCCGAGAAGGTGGGCTATATAAGCCCCTCCCATTTTCATCGAACCTTCCGGCGCGTCCACGGCCTGTCCCCCGCCTCCTGGCGGTCCCAGCACCGCGCCGGCGACCCCGGCTGAGGGGCCTTGGCGCAGCGCCGGGGGCTTGGCCCTGCGCCCGACGCTCAGCCGCCCGCCGCCTTGCCAAAGTGAATGGGGAAAATAACGCTGACAGGGTCATTCCCGAGCTTGGGGTAGCGCCCCATCGCGATGAGCTCGTTGACGCACTGCACGATCGCCGGGTCGCCGACGGTGTCCTCGGTGATGCACTGCTCGGTCACGAGGCCCTCGGCGCTCAGCTGGGCGTGGATGACGACGCTGCCGCTGGCCGCCGCCGGCGCCCGCTGCTCCCAGCAGCGCCCGAGGTGCCCCGCATTGTGCTGAAGCTCGACCAGCAGGCCAGGCTGGGCCTCGGTGAGCTGCACGTTGGGCGCGGCCTCGGCCTGGAGCTGGGGCGGGTCGAAGCGCACCGCGCCGTCGGCCCGCAGCGGATCGGCCGCCCGGTCCGGGGCCCGCGGCAGGGCGAAGACGGTGGGGCCGCCGGCGGCGGGCGCGGCCAGGTCGCTGGCGGCGGCCGGGCTCGGGGCGGCGGCGGACCCGGGCTTCGGGCCACCGGTCGCGCAGGCAGAGAGGGCGAGCAGCGCGGCCATCGCGGAGGACTTCGTCGGGTTCATCGGGGCTCCGAGGTGAGGGGGATGGATTGCTGCTGGAAAAGTAGCACATGCGAAGGCGGGTCGCCAGCGCCCGCGCCTTGGGGCCCTTCCGATCTCCTACAGTCCGGGTCGATCCGCTCTGCCCCGCGCTAGTCTGGGCCCGCGGAGGTGCGGCATGGGCGAAGCGGAGCGGGCAGACGGCGGGCGCGGCGACGGCGCCAAGGCGCTGTTGGACGCCGGCCGCTCGGGGGCGGCGGCCTCGGGAAAAGCGGCGATGAAGGCGGCCTCGGTGGTGCCCGCCGCGAGCCCCGCCCAGGCCCACCAGCTCGCGCCCGCCGCGCGCCGCGGCCAGCGCAAGGGCGAGCCCCTGGGCACCACCCGCCGCGACCTGCTGCTCGACCCGGCGCGGGCCGGCGGCGGTGAGGCGCTCACCGTCACCACCTCAGAGGCCGGGGCCCCCTCCTCCGATGGCCTCTCCAGCACGTTGTTTTACCTCCAAGAGGCCGCGGCCGACCCCCAGGCCAGCGAGGCCGAGCTCTGGACCCGCGCGACCCGCCGCGACATCAACTATGGCGGCGCCGTCACCACCTTGCAGCAGCCCCGCGCGCCCGCGGCCCGCTCGGCCGGGGCCCCCACCAGCGGCGGGGTCGATCCCTGGGCCAAGATGCTGCCCGAGCCCATGCCGCGCGATCAGCTCGGGCCGCGGGCCGCGCCGCCCCGGGCCGACAAGCGGGCCCTGGTCATCGGCAACAGCGACTACCCCGCGTCCAGCAAGCTCTCGCCGCTGATGGGCGCCGGCCGCGACGCCGAGCTGATGGCCCAGCGCTACGAGGCGCGCGGCTTTGGCGTCGTGAAGCACAAGAACGTCAAGGTCGGCGAGCTCAAGTCGCTGATCGAGGGCTTCTCCCGCGGCCTCGGCCGGGGTGACGAGGCCGGGCTCTACTTCGCCGGCCACGGCGACGAGGGCGCGCTCACCGGCATGGACAGCCGCATCGCCGAGGGCAAGATCGCGCCGGTGGTGCCGGCCTCGGTGCCCAGCGGCGCGGTGGGCGCGGCGCTGTCGGCGGGCGCCAAGCTCGAGCTGGTCATCGACGCCTGCGACAGCGGCCCCATCCAGGATCAGCTGCTGGCCGAGCACGGCCATAAGGCCCAGGGCCAGGTCACCGACGTGCAGGGCTTCGACCGCGAGGCCGAGGCCGAGCGGGGCGTCCACCTCCACAACGACGAGAGCGGGATCACCTTCCACAACAGCGACCTGAGCGCCGCCTACGCCCACACCTACGACGCGGGCCAGCAGGCGGTCACCGATCGGGCGGCCGCCGAGGCGCGGGAGGCGGCCAAGCGCGCCAAGTCCAGCGCCGCCAAGGCCGGGGGCGCGCCGAGCGGCCTCGGCGGGGTCAAGGCCGACGCCGCGCGCTGATCCGCCACCAAACCAGCCTTTGGGCGCCCCGCCCGCCGCTGGCGGTCGGCGGCCCCCCTCCGCGCTCGGCCCGGCGGGCCTCGGTCGGCCGCTGCGCGCCCGACGCCGGCCCCGCCGGCCGCTCCGGTCGGCCTGGCGCGCTGCGCGAGGCGGCCAGAGCGCGGCGAAGCCGGCCCCCGGCGCCGCCGGCGCCGGGGCGGAGCGCAGCGAACCGCGGCGGACGCCGACCCGGAGCGCAGCGGAGGGGCGCGCCCCAAACGCCCCGCCCGCGCGAATCCTCTCGCCCCAAAAACGCTGTGGTCCGCCCCAACGGGGGCGGACAAAGAGTCGGGGAGACAGGGGCAAGGCGTCCGGCGCAGCCGGCGACGGGGCGCAGCCCCGGCGAGCCGCGGCAGTCCGAATCCTGTCGTACCGATCACGAAGAAACCCAGCCCGAAGGCTGGGTTTCGTAGTGGTCGTATTGTCCGCCCCGTGGGGGCGGACAAAGAGTCGGGGAGACAGGATTCGAACCTGCGGCCCTCGGTTCCCAAAACCGATGCGCTACCAGACTGCGCTACTCCCCGGGACCCGCCGGGCATAACCCGGGCTTCGGCGATCTTACAAGTCAGGGGCGCGCCGGGGGGCGATCGGGTTAGCGGCGCCCCGCGGAGGTGCTCATGGGCCCATCGGAGAAGCTTTTGCGGAACATCGTGCTCATCGGTCTCGCGGCCAGCATCGCGGCCGGCTGCGATGACGAACAATTCAAGACCGCCGAGGGCGCCGCGGTCAGCGGCGAGGGCTGTGACGCCGTCGAGCAGGTCATCTCCGGCAACTGCGCCAGCTGCCACAGCGGCGCGGGCGCGGCCGGCGGGCTCGACCTCGCCACCGACTGGTACACCGCCGTGATTGACGGCGGCTACGTTGTTCCCGGCGATAGCGCTGGCAGCGTGCTGTTCCAGCGCATGAGCAGCACCACCTCGCCCATGCCGCCCGCCGGCAACATCGCGGCCGAGAACCAGGCCATCGTGTCCGACTGGATCGACGCGGGCGCCGAGGCCTGCAGCACGGCCGCCGACGGGGCCACGGACGGCGGCGCCGATGGCGGCGTCAACACCGACGGGGCCTCGCTCTACAGCAGCGGCTGCGCGGGCTGCCACGGCGCCGACGGCGACAGCGGCTACGCCCCCAACCTCACCGAAGAGGTGCCCGGCAAAGACCTCGAAGACATCGTCGAGGTCGTCATGTTCGGCGAGGGTGGCATGCCGGCGGTCTACACCGACGATGCGCAGGCCGCGGCCGTGGCCCAGTACGTGCTCGACACCTTCGGCGGCTGAGCCCACGCCCCGGGCCGCCGGCCCCAAGGAATTCCCATGATGATGATGAGCACGCTGTTGTTGATGGTCGGCTCGGCCTTCGCCCAGATCGACGAGAAGTGCGCCGACGTGGCCGCGGGCGGCGTCCCCGAGGGCTACAGCGACCAGGGCCAGCAAGACTTCTTGTTGAATTACTTCGCCTTGGCCACCACCTACTCGCCGCTGCACGCGCCGGTGCCCCACGAGGCCGGCAACGGGGCGGTCAGCCTCGAGGCCAGCATGATCCCGCCGCTGTCCTGCGAGCGGCGCCTGGTCCTCAACTACACCAAGACCGAAGACACCAACAAAGCGCCGGTTTTTCCCCGCTTTCGCGCCAGCTTCGCCTTCAACCCCTTGGGCAAGCTCCGGCCCTACGCCGGCGTGGGCTACGTGCCGCCCCTCACGGTCTTCGGCACCCGCAACGTCATCGTCAGCGGCGAGCTGGGCTTCGGCGTGCCGCTCGACAAGGGCTGGTCCTGGGGCCTGCGCACCCACACCACCCTGATGAAGACCGTGGCCGAGATCGCCACGCCCTTCAACGAAGAGGACGAGCCCGCCAACGACCTCTACGTCGGCTCCACCTTCGGCCTCGATCTGATGGCCGGCAAGGAGCTCAAGGGCATCGAGCCCTACCTCGCGGTCGGTCTCACGGATGTCTCCACCTTCTTCTACATCGGCGACGACGCGGTGGTGAGCAACAACGGCACGCCCTACTTCGGGCCCACCACCTCGCTCGGCCTGTCGATCAAGAAGGTCAAGCACCTCGACCTCGCCGCCGAGTACTACGGCGCGCTCTACAACTTCAAGCGCGACAACGACGTCAGCGGCGTCGAGACCGAGCCCGGCGCGCGCATCCACACCCTGCGCACCCGCATCGGCTACCGCTGGTAAGCCGGTCCGGGCCTCGCTTGATTAGAGCCCTCGGTCCCGTCATTGACGTGGCTGAGGGTTTTTTCGCTCAGTTTGGGGCGGGGGGCCAGCCCCCCGCAACGCCCCCCGGCGCGGTGGTCCCGCCGGCCCGCGCTGCGTGGGCGGCGGCCAGGGCCCGGTCAAAAGCCCGGCCCACCCGGGTCTGGTCGCGGATGCGCGCCAGCTGCGGCCAGACGGTGCGCTCGCCGTCGAGCACGTAGGCGGCGAGCTCGGCCTCGGTGGGGTTGCTCATCAGCTTGGGCAGCATGCCCACCCGCATCGGCGGGTAGAGCGCGATGTCTCCGCCATAATCCTGGCTCATCAGGGCGTGGGCCCGGTGGCTCAGCCGGCCGAGGGGCCCCGGCAGGTCGCCGCCCACCCGGCGGGCGAGCTCGGCGGCGATGGCGCCTTGGCCGCGCGCCGCGCCGATCACCGCCCGGGCGGTCCGCGTTCGCAGGCTGGCCCCCGGCAGGTCCTGGGCGAAGGGCAGCACGTGCGGGTTGGTCTGGCTGACGATGAAGTGGTTGACGTTGTGCAGCCGGCCGAGGCGCTGCTTGGGCAGGTCGTCCTGGAGGCTGCCGTCCACCCACAGCTCGCCGGGCCAGCAGGCGCCCTCGGCCTCGCCCGGCCGCCGCTGGCGCAGCTCCACCGGCGGGAAGAACATCGGCAGCGCCGAGGAGGCCAAAGCGGCGCTCGCCACGAGCACGTGGGGCGTGGTGAGGTGGGTGAGCAGGCGCGGCTTGTGGCTGTGCCGCACCGGGCTCACGCTGATGTTGAGCGCCCGGCCGCTGTGGGCGAAGGCCTCGTCGAAGGTGGCTGGCCCCACGTTATTTTGGAGCACCGCGTACAGCTGGGCCGGGTCGAGCAGGGCCCGCGCCGCCCGCGCCGCCCGCAGGCCCGCCGGCCGCAGCCCGTCCCGGCGCACCTCGCGCATGTCATTGAACATGGCCTGCAGCTCTTGATCGTTGCGGGTGCAGACCCCGGCGGCGATCATGGCCCCGGTGCTCGCCCCCGACAAGATCTCCGGCAGGAGCGCCGCTTCAAACAGCGCCTTCACCACGCCGAGGTGGTGAAAACCCCAGGTGGCCCCGCCCGACAGCAGCAGGGCCGTGCGCCCAAACAGCCGCGCGTGGGACTCCAAGGCGCGGAGGGCCTCGCCCGGACCGAGGCCGCGGGGCGGGTGGGTGGCCAGCCAGGGCAGGGCCGCCTCCACCGCCCCATAGAAGGCCTCGACCGCGAGGGGCGCGCCGAGCTTGGCTACCGCGTAGAGGGACGGATCGGCGAGATCACCGAGGTGGCGCTGCAGATCGGCCTCGAGGCGCTCGGCGAGGGCGCCCGCGGCGCCGGCCCGCATCATCTCGGCGTAGTCGGCCGGGGCCGCGGCGATGGCCTTGCTGTCGTAGAGCGTGGCGCCGGGGCGGCGTCGCCACTCGGCGGCCCCGCTCAGGGCGTCGTGGGCGGCGGCGGCGGCCCGCCAGTCAGCGGGGGAGCGCGCTGTGTCCATCGCGCGCTCAATGTCGTCCAGCGGGCTATTTTGCATGCGGTTCGCTGCGTCGATGGGGGGCGTTGGGGCGGTCCGCCGGGGCCTTAGTCGATCACGGCGGCGGCGGGGCCGTCCCCGAGGGGCGAGGGCGCGCGCGCGGCGGCGGGGCCCTCGGGCCGGCCGGCCTCGGGGGTGGCGGCGCTGGCTTGGTCTTCGGCGCTGAGCCCGGGGGCCTCGGGCGCGGGGCCGCTCTGCGCGGCGGGCGGGCTCGGCTCGGTGCGGGCGAGGCGCTGGGCGCCCTCGGGCAAAATGGCGCGGGCGCCGTACAGCTTGCCGGGCGCGATCTGAAACTCGCCGTCGCCGACCGACACCCGGCGCTTGCCGAGGCCGCCGCTGCTCTGCTGGGCGCTCCAGTAGATGATGCCGCGGGGGCTCCCGTCGGCGTTGCGGATGTGGTCGATGAAGATGGCGCTGTGGCCCTTGCCGCTGTTGCGCCAGAACTGCACGAGATCGCCGGGCTTGAGGTCCTTGTAGTCGGTGATCCGGCGGGCCAAGCCCGAGCGGCTCAGCGCGTCCACCGGGCCGCCGATGCTGCCGTCCTCGACGTACCAGGTGGCCCGGAGCGCCAGCAGCTCCTCGCCGGTGATCTTGCCCGCGAGGGCCTCGCCGCCGCCCGCCCGCTGGAGCGCCCGCAGCCACACCTCCCAGGTGATGCCGGAGCAGTGGACCTGCCCCTCGGCGTTGCCCTCGGCGAGCACGGTGTCGCCCCAGCGCAAGGTCTGGCTGGTGCCGTCGGTGTGCTTCCCGCGCTTCCAGAAGTAGGTGTAGGTGCCGTCGGTGGGGTAGCTCTCGAGCACCGACAAGATCTCCTTGTTCAGCGGCGCCCCGGGGATCGGCGGGCGGCCCGGCGCGGTCAGCTCGGTGGCGGGCACCGCCGCGGCCTCGGCCACCGGCGCGCCTTCAGCCACCGGCGCCTCGCCCGCCGCGGCCCCGTCTCCCGCCGGCGCCGCCGGGACCTGCGGGACCACGTCGTCGAGCACCATCTCCTGCGCGTCATTTTGGAGGAGCTGGGGCGGCTCGGGGCGGCGCGCCTCGCCCGCCGGGGGCGCGTCGGCGCAGCCCAGCCAGCAGATCGGGAGCGCCAGCAAAAGCGACTGCGCGAGCGACTGCGCGCGGGACTGCGCGAGGGACTGCGGGCGGGCGGTGTTCAGGCGGGGGTGCGAAGGGGCGGGCATCGGGGGTCCTCGGCGGCAGCCTAAGCCGTCGCCGGGCGGCGTGTCCTGGGCCCCGCGGCGCCCCTTCAGCCGAAGCGGTGCGACCACAGGCCCCGCAGCGTCACCGGCGCGTTGAGGGCCTCGATCCGCAGGGTGTGGGCGCCCGCCGGCAGCAGCGTGGCCAGGCGCAGCTCGACGGACTTGGGCGTGTGGCGGGGGGCCCCGGCGTCCACCGCGGTCGAGGCGCGCTCGGTCACCGCCCGCTCGAGCTGCACGCTGTAGCGGTCGCCTTGGGTGGCCATCGCCGGCCGGCGCCACCACTGGGCGGGCAGGCGCAGGGCGCCGTCGGCGGTCGCGAAGCCCTCGGTGCTGCGGCCCTGGCCGAGGCGTCCGCGCTCGCTGCCGGTGACCGTGAAATTGCCCTGCCCGTCGATCACCTCGACGTCGATGCGCTCGGGCTTCAAGGCACCGGGGCGCTCGAGCACGAGGCCGTGGGGGCCGATGTCGCGGGTCACCCGATCGCTGGGCCGGGCGTTGTTGGCGCCGCGCTCGGTCGGCCCTTGCAGCAGGGCCGGGTGCTCGGCGGCGCTCCGGCCGTCCACCTGGATCTGGAGCTGGCCGGTGCCCGGCGCCACCACGAGGTCAAATCGCTGCCCCTCGGCCTTGAGGATGACGTGTTCGCCAGGCTTCAGCACTTGGTTGAGGGCTTGGTGGCTCGACCGGAGGGGGGCCGAGGCCGCCGCCGGCCGCTCCAGGTGGGCGGCGAGCAGGGCTTGGAGCATCCAGGCGCCGTAGGGGGTCTGGTGGGACTTGTCCTTGAGCAGGGCTTCGAGCGGCAGGTTGTTCTCGCGGAGGTAGCGCGCCCACTCGGCCCGGTGCTCCAGCAGCTCGGCGCCGTGGGCCTTGGCCACCGCCCGCAGCTCGGCGGCCTTCACCTCGGTCCCGTCCTCGCTGTTGCCCCACAGGGCTTGGTCCTCCAGGCGCCAGTGGAGGGTGGGCACGACGAGGTCGGCGCTGGTCGTGGCCCGCAGCCGGCCGAGCAGCGCGTCGAGGTCGGCGGGCTCGCCCGGCGCGTAGACCACGACGAGGTCGGGGTTGGTGGGGATGAGCCCGCCCTCGGCGAAGCCCTGGAGGTACTGGTAGGGCACGCCGCTCCCGACGTCTTGGCGCCAGACCACCCGCGGCAGGGCCGGGCGCTTGGCCCGCAGCAGCGCGATGAGGTCCCGGCCGCTGCCCAGCGCGTTGGCGTAGGAGCTGCCGAGCGCCCAGATCAGGAAGGGGCGGTTGGGGTCCGGCGGGGCGCTGAGCGCGCGGATGCTCTGCTGCAGGTTCGCGCCGGCCTTCGGCGGCAGGGCCGGGACGTAGGGGGCGGCGCCGGTGGGCGGCAGGGCCGGCGCCGGGGCGGCCAAGGCGGGGCCGGCGGGCAGGCTGGCGAGCAGGCCCGCGCCGATCGCGCCGTGCAGCAGCGCCCTTCGGCTGAGGGCAGCGGTGGGCAGGCGGCGGGCAGCGGTGGGCGGGCTGGGCATCGCAGGCTCCCTTCAGGGGCTCGCCCCGCGCGGACGGACGGGGCTCGGGCGCCCTGAGACTATGGCGCCGCCGCCCCCGGGGGAATTTCCTCTGCTTGAGCCCGGGCCTGCGCTGGATCGCCCCGCGGGCGCGCGGCCGGGCATAGGCTCCGGGGGAGGAGGTGCCCCATGACCCACGCCCCGAGCGCCGCTGACCGC
Source organism: Deltaproteobacteria bacterium (assembly GCA_947462115.1). Classification (GTDB taxonomy): domain Bacteria; phylum Myxococcota_A; class UBA796; order UBA796; family UBA2385; genus JAEUKK01. Next base: position 17,253 of record CANHON010000037.1, read on the forward strand.
CTGATGGTCATCTTGGCCGACCTTGACGCTGTTCTCGACGAGGCCCCGTCCTTGGACGACGCCAGCCGCGCCGCCTTGGCCGCCGCCCTGCTGCGGGTGCAGGCCGCCCTCGCCGCCGCCGAGGAGCCCGCCGCCCCGGTCAGCCTCGCGGAGGCCGCCGCCCGCTTCAGCAACGAGCACCCGGCCCTCGCCGCCAGCATCGCGCGGCTGAGCCAGGCCCTCGGCGACTCCGGGGTCTGAGCCCGAGCGGGTCAGCGGGCCTGCGCCGCCCCGCCCATCATGGCGCGCACCACGGCGCTCAGGCCATAGCCCTGGTCGATCCAGACGACCTCGGCGCTGCCACAGCTCGGCAAGACCTGGTCGGTCAGCTTGTGGCTCAAGAAGCGCTTGAGGAAGATCACCAGCTCGAAGCTGCCGTTTTTACAGCGCTCGGCGGTGTGGGCGGCCCGCCGCACGCCGAGGCCGGTCTCCCAGTCGAGGCTCTTGAGCTGCAGGCCGGCCATCACCCGCGCCTGGGCTTCGCCCCGCTTGTCGCCGCCGACGATGAGGGCGCGCTTGCCGGAGGTCCGGGCCAGCAGCGCGGCGGGCACCGCGGGGAGGGCCCGGTCCTGCTGGGCCTCCTCGGCGTCCTCCTCGGCGAGGTGCTCCTTGAGGGCGGCCTTGAGGGTGGCGTAGCCCGGGAGCCGGCCGAGGCGCGCGGCGTGGGGCGCCAGCACCTCCAGCAGGGCGAGGCGGTCGGGGCCGGCGGGCAGCTTTTTGGGGAGGATGGCCAGAATGGCGTTGTCATCGTCGCCTTCGGCGAGCATCTCCCGGAGCGCCTCCGCCACCGCCCGGGGGTGGACGGGGGCCGCCCC
>CANHON010000038.1 GCA_947462115.1 Deltaproteobacteria bacterium
GGTGTTCCGCTACAACGCCGCGATCGACGCGGGGCCCCTGACGACCGGCGGAACGCTCGAGGCCGAGGGCGGTGTGCTCTGGACCGATGGATTCAACAGCTTCCGCTTGAGCCTCGGCGGCGGCCTGCGCTACGCGCCGAGCTTGGGTGACCGGCTCAACGCCGCGCTCATCACCGCCCAACAGGACCCAATCGACTTCCCCAACGTGCTCCCCAAGCTCGACGCGAACCTGTGGTGGACTTGGTAGCCCCCATGCCGCCCGCGCCGACGCCCGGATAGACGCCCGCATGCGCACCCGAGCCCACCGACCCGCCTTCGTCCTGCTCCCGCTGCTCCCGCTGCTCCCGCTGTTCGCGGGCTGCAAGCCTTGGAGCGTAGCGGAGCTCTCCGCCGTGGTGCAGATCGAGCTGAGCCCCGCGGAGGGCCTCCAGTCGCTGGGGCGCTCGCTCGACGACACCAGCCCCTTGGCCCTCACCATCGAGAACGTTGGCGAACGTTCGGCGACCTTCGGCCTCGCCACCGATCTCCCCGAGGAGGCCCAGCGGCCGGTCGCCCTGGTCCTGCCCGAGGGCCCGCTCAGCCTCGCCCCCGGCGCGACCCTCGACCTCAGCCTCGAGGTCATCGCCACCGCCGATGGCGCCTACAACGCCGTGCTGTCGCTCATCCTCGACGACAGCGACGCGGCCCTGGCCTCCGTGCCCGTCGCCCTCGAGGTGCTCGCGGACTTCGACGGCGACGGGGCCCTGCACCCCGCCGCGGGCGGCGACGACTGCGACGACGCCGACCCCGCGGTCTCGCCCGGGGCCGAGGACCAGTGGTACGACGGCATCGACCAAGACTGCGACGGGAGCAACGACTACGACGCTGATCTCGACGGCACGCCCAGCCCCGAGGACTGCGATGACCTCGACCCGACGGTGGCGCCCGGGCAGGCAGAGCTGTGGTACGACGGCGTAGATCAGGACTGTGACCCGAGCAACGACGACGACGCCGACGCTGACGGCTTCCCCGCGGCCTCGGCCGGCGGCCCCGACTGCGACGACGCCGCGCCCGCGGTCAACCCCTCGGCCCCGGACCTCGACAACGGCGCCGACGACGACTGCGACCTGCTGATCGACGAAGACAGCCTCGTGGCGGGCTCTTTGCTCATCAACGAGTGGTCGCTGCAGCCGAGCCTGGGCGCGACGGCGTGGATCGAGCTCGCCAACGGCGGCGCCGCCGACCGCGACCTCAGCGGCTGGACCCTCGACTCCGACCGCGGCAGCGCCCCCCTCGCCTCTGGCCTCACCATCGCCGCCGGCGGACTGCTCCTCCTGTGCGAGGACGCCGACCCCGCCACCAACGGCGGCCTCGCCTGCGACGCGGCCCTGTCCCCGTGGCCGGCTTTTGTGGCCGCGAGCGACCGCGCCCTGCTCAAGGCCGGCAGCCTCAGCGTCGACAGCGTGCGGTGGACCGCCACTTGGCCCCGCAGCGCCGGTCGCTCGGTCGCGCTGGACGGGGCCCTCGACCGCAGCCCCGGCGACAACAGCGTCAACGACGACGTCTCCGCGTGGTGCCTCTCGCCAGACGGGGGCAGCCCCGGCGCCGCCAACCCCGCCTGTTCGCCCTGAGCGACGCCCCTCAGCAGGCCGCGAAGGCGCCCGCCCGCCGCGGATCGCCCGCGCCCGAGAAGCTCCGACCCTCTCCGCTGGCGATGTTCAGCCCGCCGAAGAACAGGTGGCTGCGCTCGAAGGGGCGGAGCTTCCAGCCCAGGGTGCCCACCGCCTCGATCAAGGACCGGGGCGCGCCGTCGGTCTCGATGTAGAGCACGCCATCTTCGAGGTGGCTGCGCGGGCTCTGCACCACCTCGTCCGGCGGCAGGCCGAAGTCGGTGAGCAGCACGACGCCGTGCAAGATGGCCGAGCGGATCCGGCTGCTGCCGCTGGAGCCCAGCGCGTGCACCGCCCCGCCCAGCTCGACCAGCGTGGGGCAGCACATCGTCATCAGCCGGCCGCCCACCGGCAGGCTCACGTCCGGCGGGTTGACGTCGGGCTCGCCGAGGAAATTGTTGAGCAACAAGCCGGCGCCCGGCACCGCCCGGCCCGCCGTCTCGCCGAGGCTGTGGGTGATGGCCACCGCGTTGCCTTGGGCGTCCACCACGCTGATGTGGGTGGTGTTGCCCGGCATGCGCGGCGGGCGCCCTTCGCGGCTCCCCCCAGGCTGCCCGGGGCCGTGACCGGCGCTGTGCACGTCGTCTTCGCCCATCTCTTCGGGGGCCAGGGCCTGCAGGAAGCCCGAGACGAAGGCCGGGTGAAACAGGTGGTGCCGGAGCCGACCGCGGCGGGTGTGGTCGGCGCGGGCCAGGGCGTGGCACATGAACGACAGCTGGCGGATGGTCATCAGCTCGGGCATCGGCCCGTGGTCTTCGAGCGCCCGCATGGCCTGGCAGACGAGCAGGCCGGCGATGCTCGGCGGCCCCGGCACGTAGACCTTGGCGTCGCGGTAGGCGTAGCGGATGGCCGAGGAGAAGCGGGCGGTGTAGTGCTGCAGGTCGGCGCGGGTGAGCCGACCGTCGGGGCCGAGGGTCGCCAGAATGGCCTCACCCACGTCACCTTGGAGGATCGCGCTCGGGCCGGCCTCCCCATAGGCCCGGAGGGTCCGGGCGAGATCGGGGTTGCGGAAGGTGTCGCCGGCCTTGAGCGGCCGCCCCTCCCGCGAGAACAGCGCCCGAGAGACCGGATCGCGCTCCTGGACCGGCCAGAGCATGCTCAGCACCAGCTCGAAGGTGGGCGTGACCGGCACGCCGCGCTCCGCCGCCTCGGCCGCGAAGGCCACCAGCTCGGTCATCGGCAGCTTGCCGTGCCGCTGATGCATCGCCCAGAGCCCCGTGGGGAGGCCGGGGACCGAGACCGAGGCCGGCCCGACGTGGAAGGTCTGGCGGGTGGGCCCGAAGTCGACGACGAGGTCCTCCATCGGCGCGTGGGCCCCCGAGGGGCTGCCCATGCCAGGCACCGCCCCGAACATGTCGCAGACCTCGACCTCCCCGCGCATCCGCAGGGTGGCGATGCCGCCGCCGCCCATGCCCGTGAGCAAGGGCTCGGCCACCCCCGCCATCACCGAGGCGGCGACCGCGGCGTCCACGGCGTTCCCGCCCCGGCGCAGGGCCCGCAGCCCAGCCTCGACCGTCCAGGCGCTGCCCGCGGCGACGGCCCCCAGCGTGCCGGCGCTCCCCCCGGTCCCTCCGCTCACAGCGCGCCCCCCTCAACCCGGCCGAGCACCACCTGGTCGACGAAGCGCCCGAGCAGCGCGTTGGCGGCCTCGGAGGGCCGGTGGCTGTCGAGCTGCCGCTGGGCTGCCTCGTCGCCGAACAGCTTGCCGTACTCCTTCATGTAGCGGAGGAATCGGCCCCGGTTCTCCCGCCAGCTCATCTCGGGGTGAAATTGGGTGCCGTAGACCGGCCGCCCCTCCATCCGGAGGGCCTGGTTCGGGGTGCGCTCGCTGCTGGCGAGGTTGACGAGGCCCGCGGGCAGCCGAACCGCCTGGTCCTTGTGGCCGAGCTGGGCCAAGAACTGCGGTCCGAGGGCGGAGAACAGCGGGTCAGCCCCGCCCTCCGGCGTGAGCCACAGGTCGTAGGTGCCGACCTCCGCGCGATCTTCGGCCGCGATGACCTCGCCACCGAGGCCCAACACCAGGCCCTGGTAGCCAAAGCAGGAGGCGAAGACCGGGAGGCCGGAGTCGCTCACCGCCGCGAGGTAGTCCACGAAGGCCCGAATGCGCGGATCATCGTCCAGCACGCTGTATTGGCCCGATCCACCAACGAGCAGCGCGTCTACGCCCTCGGTGCTCTCGGGCCCGAGCCGCTCGGAGAGGGCGTCGAGGATCCGCACCTGGCCGCGGCGCACGCCGAGCTTGTCGCAGAAGGCCACCAGCTCGTCCTCCCGCGTCGGATCGCCGGGGTTGCGGACCTGGAGCAGGGCGAAGCGCAGGTGCGCCCGGTGCGCGACAAAGGCGCCAGTGACGGCGGAGTCGTCGGTGTCGGGGTCGAGGGGGCCAGCAGCAGCGTCGGGGTGGGTCACAGGTTCCTCACGGCGGGTTCGGCGGACGGGTGCTTATTGTCGGCGCCCAAGGCGCGCACCCACGGGCGATCAGAAGCGCAGCGGCACGCGGACCCGGACGGCGCCCCGGACCCGCGCTTGGCAGGCGAGGCGATCCCCGGCGGCGGCGCGCGCGGCGCCGAGCACCATCTGCTCCACGGGGGTCAGGGGCTCCAGAGCGCCCACCCCGTCGATAATCTCGACGCGACAGCTCCCGCAGCGCGCCCGGCCCCCGCAGAAGGAGTCGATCTCCACCCCCTGCGCGGCGGCGGCGGCGAGCACGGTGAGGTGCCGCTCCACGGGCGCCAGCGCGCCGTCCCCGAAGGCCACGCCTGGGGGCAGCGCCGCGGCAGCCTGGGACGGCCCATCGGCGCCGAGCCGGCCCCAGGCGCGGGAGAGCCCGCTTCGGAGGCGCGCCCGAAGGCCGAGGCTGAACCGACCGCCCGCTCCCTGCTCCGCCATCCCCTACCCCCCGACCCGAAGCGGAATAACGGAGCGATGAGGCCCATCCCAGCCCGCCACGGCCGGCGCGCGGCGCGTCACCGCGCGGGTCGAGGCAGGAGGGAGCGCTTGCTGCAAGAACCGGAGGGCCGGCAGCCCATGAACCTCGCCTCGCTGGAGGCGCGGGCGGACGATCGCGCGCTGCTCCGGGCGGTTCAAGGGGGCGATCGCGAGGCCTTCGCCCGGCTGGTCGAGCTGCACAGCGCGCGGGCCTACAGCGTCGGCATGTCCATGCTCCGTAACGAGCAGGACGCCCGGGACATCGTGCAGCAGACCTTTCTCAACGTCTGGCGGTCGATCGCCGACTTCCGGGGCGAGGCCAGCCTCGCCAGCTGGATCGGCCGGATCGCCACGAACAACGCGCTGATGCGCCTGCGCACCCGCCGCCGCAAGCCCGAGGAGCCCCTGCCGGAGCTCGGGCCAGATCGACCGGAGCACCCGGTCGTGGACTGGGCCCCCATCGCCGATAAGCTCCACGAGAACGCCGAGCTGGGGCTGCAGATCCAACGGGCGGTGGCGGAGCTCCCCGAGCCCTACCGCCTCGTCGTGGTGATGGCCGACTACCAAGAGATGTCGATGCGCGAGATCGCCGACGCGCTCGAGATCAGCGTGCCCAACGTCAAAACCCGCCTGCACCGGGCCCGGCTCGCGCTCCGCCAAGCGCTGCTCGACTATGTCCACGGCCGCGCCTGAACCGGAGGGCTCGATGAACTGCGAAGAGATGTCTGCACACCTCATCGACCTGCTGCAGGGGGAGCTGCCGCCGGACCTTTTGGCGGCCACCCGCCAACACTTGCAGGCCTGCCCCTGCTGTACCGCCCTCCAGATGTCGTTCATGGGGGTGCGCGCGCTCGTGCACCGTTCGATGGAGACCCCGCTGACCGCGGCGGAGCGCGCGCAGCTCGCAGAGACGGTGCTCTCCGCGATCAGCCTGGAAGATCCAGGCGTTGGCGCGAGGCCCGATCCGATGACCCGCCCGCGCTAGCCCCTCCCCTTGGGCCACCCGGCCCCCTTTAGGGCCCCCTTGTCTGAACGCGACCCGAGCCCCGCAGCCGCCCGCCGCAGCCCCGCGGTGAGCGCCCGCGCGCCTGAGCGCCGCACGCCGCCGCACGCGCAGCGCAGCAGCGCCCTCCCCTGGCTGGGCCTGTCGGCCTTGCTGATGTTTGCGCTGTTCTCGGTGATGAGCCTCGTCTTCCCGCACCTGATGCCCGAGCGGAGCAAGCTGCGCACCCGCCCGGTGACCTTGATCGTCACCCCGCCGGAGGAGCCGACGCCGCCGCCCGAGACGGAGCCGCCCAAGCCCGAGCTCGACGGCCAGCTCGTGGACACCCCCAAGCCAGAGGAGGAGAAGCGCCCCGAGGACAGCGATTACCTCGCGGAGCACGACAACACCGTGGTGGAGGAGACCCGATCGGAGCGCTACCGGGTCAACCCCGAGGTGCTGGCCCCCGAGTACAGCGAGGCCGACGAGGTGAAGACCGAGCAGGCTATGGACCTGAACGTGACCGAGCAGTCCACGGGGGCGCAGGTCGGCAACGATCGCTTCGACCCGGACCGGGACGGCCCGATGGCGGCCATCCCCTCGCAATTCACGATGACCAACCGCGACGGGCTGCAGCGCCCGGTGATGGCGTCGAGCTCGGAGTCGGCCTTGTCCGGCGCGCCCAACAATGACCTGCTGCGCGAGAAGATCGGCAAGGCCACCCAGCTCAACACCCGAGAGCTGCTCGGCGCGACCTACCTCAACCACATCCGCCGCATGGTCAACTTCTACTGGTCGCAGAACCTCGACAACCTGCCCTCCTCCACGCTTCTGGCGCGGCCGGCCTACACCACCGTGGTGGTCGTCACCCTCGACCGAGACGGCGCGCTCAAGTCGATGGAGCTCGCCCAGCCCTGCGGCTCCGACGCGCTCGACAACGCCGTCTCGTCGGCCTTTCAGCTCGCCGCCCCCTTCCCAAACCCACCGAAGCAGCTCATCGAAGATGACGGCACCATCCACCTGCCCCAGATGAGCTTCACGGTGGAGCTGGGCCGGGCCCGCCCGGTGTTCATGGGCGTGGACCCACGGGCGGGGGTGCAATTCCCCGGCATCCAAAAAGCGCCGCGCTGAGCCGCACCAAGGGCGCTCAGTCCTCGTCTTCCGCGCCCTCGAGCTCCCCTTCCCGCGGCTCTTCTGAGCCCGCCGCCGCGGCGTCCTGGGCCGCTTGGTGACGGCGCACCAGCTCGACGAGGTCTTGCTCGGGGAGCACGCCGGCGAGCAGCGCGGCGAGATCAGCGTCCTCGGGACCATCCTCATCGAGGGCGTCGAGGTCGAGATCCTCCTCCTCTTCGTCCTCTTGATCGGAGCCGGTCGCCCGCCGGGTCCACCGCGCGCCCGGCTCGGCGGGGCCCGCGGGGGCGGCGCCCATGCCAAAGGCGCCCCAGTCTGCGTGCTCGTTGGACGGGTCGTGCTCGACGGCCCGGGCGAAGGCGAAGCGCGACTCCTCCATCAGGGCCCGCCAGCGGTCCTCTGGCCCGAAGACCACGCTGTCTTGATCGGCGACCTGCTTGAGGCACTCCCCGAGCGTGTCCCAGGCGAGGCCGAGCAGCACGTTGGCCGGGATGGCCTCGGTCCACACCGCGCCCGAGGCCAGCAGCCGCACCGCCTCGCGGGCGTGCTCCAGCGCCTCCTCGGGCTGCTCCAGGTCGAGCAGCAGCCCCGCGAGCTCGACGTGGGGCTCGGCGAGCCGGGGCTCATCCTTCAAAATACCGCGCAGCAGCTCCTTGGCGCGGTCCACGTCCGCGACGCGCCGGGCGGCCATGGCCTCATCGAAGCGGTCGGCGAGGCCCGCGAGGTGGGTCTCCTCCTTGAGGGAGCTCGAGCCAAACACTTGGCCCTTGCCGAGCACAACATCATCTTCGGATTGATCAGACATGGTTCCTCTATCTGGGGATCGGGGGTCCGCCGCGCGGCTCAGGCCAGGGGCGGCAGGGAGAATCGAAAACAGGCGCCGCGCTCATCGCTCTCCCAGTCCAGGCGGCCCCCCACCTCGTCGATGAGCCGCCGGCTGAGCGCGAGGCCGAGGCCCGTGCCCTCGCCCGGCGCCTTGGTGGTGAAGAAGGGCTCGAACAGCCGCGCGGCGACCTCCGGGCGCAGGCCGGCCCCGTCGTCCCGCACCTCGACCGCGCCCGAGCTCACCCGCACCACCACGGTGGAGCGACAGGCCTGAATGGCGTTGCCGACAATGTTCACGGTCACCTGGTGCACCACCGCAGGGTCGCCCATGCACGCCGCGCGCTCCTCGTCCAGGCGGAGCTCGACCCGCCGCCCCAGGCTCCGGGCGCGGGCGCCCAGCAGCTCGACGGCGGCGCCGACGATGGGCCCCAACATCAGGGGCTGCGGGGCCGCGCCGGGGCGACGCCCGGACCAAGCCGCCCGCTCGACCAGCCGCTCCAAGCCGCGCACCTGCTCCAGCAGGCCGGCGAGCTCCTCGGGCTCCACCGGCAGGCCCTCGGCCATCGCGAGCTGAAGGCGCGCCTTGAGGGCAAACACGGGCTGCCGAAGCTCATGGAGCAGCTCGGCTGCAGCCAAGCCCACCCCCGCGAGCCGCCCGAGCTCGACGATCTGCGGCTCCAGCGGATCAAAGGCTTGGCCGGAGGGCTGCGCCGGACCCTTCAAGCCGTGCTCGGTCTGCCTCCTCACGCGGTCCTCACTCTGGCCATCCGGGCGGAGAGGGAAAGGGCGCCCGGAGCTCGACGAGGGCCTCACAGGCCACCGAGGCGCTCCAGTCCTCATCGAGGGCGACCAGCTCCAGCAGGTAGTCGCCGGGCGGCTGTACCCGACCCGCGGCGTCGGCGCCGCTCCACTCCAGCCGGGCCGTCGCGCCGAGGCCGATCCCGTCCACCACCCGCACCAAGGCGCCGTCGCTGTCCCACACTGAGAGCCTCCAGCGGTCCGGCGCCGCCGCCGCCGCGGCGCTGAGGCCCACGGCATCGGCCAGCGCACCCGGGCCGGGGTCGCCGTCCGGCTGGAAGCGGTCGGAGGAGACGCTGCAAGACAGCAGCGCCGGCGCGGCGTTGATGAGATCACCGAAGCGGAGCTGCAGGTCGGTGCGGGGCCCCGTGCCGTCGCCGTTGAGCCGGCTCCCCGCCTCGTCTCGGAGATCGCCGCTCAAGAACAGCGTCCAGGTGGTGGAGATCATCGGGAGGGGCGCGTCCGGCACGAGGCGCAGCAGCCGACCGCCGTCCTCCAGCCGGAGGGCCGAGAGCGCCAGGGGGCTGCCCGCCGCGTCGAGCAGGGACGCGCGGGCGGCGGTCACCGAGGCCGGCCAGATCGGCTCCGAGAAGCGCACGCTCACCTCGGTGGCGGGGGCGAGCGTGCGGCCAGCGGGGCTGACCTCCAGCACGGTGGGCGCGAGGGTGTCGCCGGTGAGCGGCAGCGTCAGGGCGCCGAAGGCCGCGCCCGAGCTCAGCCCCACCCGCACGGTCGCGTCCGCGCCGCCCGGGGCGCCGAGCACATCCAGGCTCAGGGCGCCCCGCCCGTCGGCGTCCAGCGCGAGCCGGAGCCCGTCTCCCGGCGCGGTCAAGGGGGCGCTGAGGCCGCTGAGCACGCCGAGATCGGCGTCGACCAGCACGCTCGCCAAGGCGGCCGGATCCCCGAGGCAGTCCACTGCCTCGACGGTGAGGATGGTGGTCGCGGTGGACGCGGACTCCACCGACAGGGCGCTGCGGGAGGCCCCGAGGGTGACCGGCCCGACCGGCTGGCCGTCCGCCGCGCCCACCCAGGCCCGGGCCTGCCCCAGGGCACCGCAGCCATCTGCGTCAGCGACGACCACCCGCACGAGGTAGGCGCCCGCCGCGTCCCAGCTCGCTGACTGAAAGGCCGACTCGGCGCGGACCCACTGCCCATCGCCGGCGTCAAAGTGCCAAGCGTCGATCGGGGCGTCGCCTGCGGTCGAGGCCGCAGCCGACATGGACACCACGGGGGTCGAGCCGCCGACCTTGCACAGGCGCAGCTCGTCCTGGCCGTCGAGGGCCAGCGCGGCGGAAGGACCCACCGCGCAATCGAGCTGAATGACGTCCAGATCGGCGCTGTCGGCGAGAAAGACGCCGGCCTCCGCCCGCAGCCGGTCGCCCAGCCCCGGCTGCTCAAAGCGCAGCGTGAGGCCCGCTTCACCCGCCGCGAGGTCCCCGGCGACGGCCGGCGCGAGGCCCCCGAGCGACCGCAGGCTGACCGGCCCCTCGACCGAGGTGCAGGTGTTCCCGAAGACGTCTGTGGCGCGCACCGTGACGTTCAGCGGCTCGCCGAGCGCGATCCACCCCTGCGGCAGGCCGACCTCCAGCCGGGTCCAGGGGGCGGCGACCACCTCAAAGCCAGCGGAGCGTCCGCGCTCAACGCCGCTGACCGTGGCGACGATGGCCTGGGCCGCCGCGGCCCCGACGATCTGCGGGTTGAGCTCCGCCCCGCCGCTCGGGTCGAGCAGCGCGCTGCCCAAGCTGAGGCCGCCGACGGAAAGGAACAGGCTCACGGTGACCGGCGGTCCGACCGCGTAGGGGTTGGCGAAGCCGTCGTAGCCTTGGAGGCGCAGCCCGATCCGCTCTCCCGCCACGAGGGGGCCAGCGCCGTCGAGCTGGAGGTCGATCAAGGCGAGATCACCGTTGATGACATCAAAGTTGTCGGTCGCGGCGCTCAGGCTCAGCGAGGGGAGCTCCACCCACAGCTGGGCGCCCACCCGGGCCAGGGCGGTGGTGCAGTCCAGCGTGCCGAGGGCCGGGTCCCCCGAGGGCGCGCAGCGAAGGGCGGGCGTGCCGTCGGTGATGACGGCGCTGAGGAGCATCGCCTCGGTGGGGAGCACCGGGTTGTCGAAGGCGTCGCGGAAGGCCAGGCGCAACGAGAAGGGCTCGCCCGCCCGGACCGGACCGGCATCGACGCGGGCCTCCAGCGCCTGCGGCAGGTCGGCCACGACGTCGAAGGGGTCGCTCTCGCCCGCGGCGTCATCGACCTCGACGCGCACCTGCACGTCCAGCGCGGCCCGGAGGAGGACCGCGTCGCAGGCCGCCACCCCATCGACGAAGGCGGTGCAGCTCGTGCCGCCGACGCCGGCCTCGCTGTCGAGCCCGCCGACCGAGTCCGAGAGGCGGAGCGCGCCTTCGACCTCTGGGACGGTGTTCCCGAAGGCGTCGAGGGCCTCGATCCACAGGGGCTGGACCTGCCGACCGGCGATGACCTCCGCGAGCGCGGCCTCGACCTGAAGGCGGCTCAGGGGCCCTGCCTGCACCTCGAAGGGGGCGGACAGGCCGACGAGGGACTCGGCGCCGGCGCTGCCGAAGGCGCGGAGCTGGTTGCCCGGGCAGCCGAGGGGGTCGGTGGCCCCGGTGATGATCACGTCCTCAAGGACCAAAACATCGTCCACGCGGACAAAGTCTTCGTAGCCGCGCCCCGAGGCCGGGCAGGTCTCGTGCAGGTTGAGCCAGGCGCTCTCGCCGCGGGTGGGGTTGCCGAAGGCGTCCACCAGGACCAAGCGGACGCGCTGCGCGTCCCCAGCGATGACCCCCTCGGCTTGTGGCTCGATCGCGATGAGCACGCCGCCCAAGCTGCCCGCCTCAAAGTTGATCCAGGCGCCGAGGCCCGAGAGGAAAGCACCGCCATCGACGCCCTCCACGCCCACGCGCAGCTGGGTCACCTCCTCGCTGCTGAGCCGAAGGGTGGCCTTGCCGCTGGCCGAGAGGGCGCCGGCGATGCGGCCGTCGCCGAGGCGCTCCTGACCGACCAGCCCGCCCTCAAACCAGACGCCGCCGACGCTGCCGTCGAGGCGCTCTGCGCGCACCACAACATCGACCGGCAGGGCGACGTCGTCGCCGTTGGGGTCCACGACCTGCAGGTCCACCCGGGCTGAGTCGCGGACGGCGAGGCTCAGATCCGGCGTGCGGACCTCGATGTGGTCCGCGCGGGTGTCGGTGACGGTGAAGGCGTCCGCGAGGCGGTCCCCTCCGCCGGATCGGCGGAGCGCCAGATCGTAGGTGCCCGGGGTCGCCCCGGCGGGCACCCAGGCCTGGAGCCCGTCGCCGTCCGACCGCTCGAGGCCGCGCAGGGGCACCGGGGGCCCGAGCGCCTCGTTGACCAGCAGCAGCTCAAAGTCCACCCCGAGGTCAATCTCGTCGCCGCTGATGGCGTGGAGCTGGGGGTCGAGGTCGGCCCCGGAGATGGTGACGGGGGTGTCCTCCCCGTTGTAGCCGTAGCGGGGGCTCATGCCGGTGAGGGCGGGGGCGAACACCTGGGGGGCGCAGGCCGGCAACAGCGCCGCCAGGCCCACCGCGAGGGCGGCGCCCCCCAGCCGCGGCGAGAGCAGCGAACCAAAGCCCAACGACAGCGCCGCCCAGACCGCGACCCGCTGCCGCCACGCAGCCCAGACGGGCCCACGCCGCGGGCCGGCAGGCGTGGAGCGGGCGGGCGCTGGGGGGCCGTGGCGCATCGCCCCATCATACGCCGCGCGGGCGCCGATGCCATGGAAAATCTACCCACGTTCGGTCACCATATGTCCCCATCGCGGAGACCAAGCCCGGCCCCGGCCAAAACCACCCCACTTGTTCAGTAGAGCAAGCGGTAGGTGAAGGCGGCGCCGAGCCCGCCGACGGAGCCCTGCCAGCTCAGATCCCCGTCTGGGATCGTGAGGAAGGTCCAAGCGATCTCCAGACCGAGCTCGGCGTTCTTTCGCCGGAGGCCGCCCCCGCTGAACAGCTGAACGCCAGGCCCGGCGAGGCCCGCGCCGCCGCCCAGCGATCGGCCGTCGAGGCTGGCGCGCAGCCAATAGGGGGCCGCGACCGCCGCCGCCCCGGCCCAAGTGGAGGTGCGGCCGCGGCTGCGCCGGACGTCCGCGCCCACCGCGAGCGGCAGAACGGTGAGATCGAGCGCAGCGCCGCTGCCCTCGGCGGCGTCGCTGTAGAGCCCCCCGCTCAGCCGCAGGTAGAGGTTCGGCCCGAGCGATCGCAGCTGAAGATCCGCCGACAAGCCGCCATAGGGGCTGGACGGTCCGTCGGCGCCGACCAGCCACCCGACCTGGAGCCCGGGCGCGAGCCGCAGGACCTTGGGGGTGAGCGCGATCTCCGTCACGGTCTCCGCGAAGGCGCCGGACGGTGAGGAGGCGGTGATGCGGGCTGACTGCGCCGAAAAGGCCTCGCCGGGCTCATAGATGGCCTCGTAGCTCCCGTCTGGCCGCCGCCGAACCTCGCCGATCCGCCCCACGCTGGCGCGCAGCTCCACCGGTGCGTCCACGGGGCTGCCGGCGGCGTCGGCGAGCCGCACCCGCACCCGCGCGCTGGCGTTGGCGCCGGTCTCGACGGTGGGCGGCTCGGCGCTGAGCGAGACCGACCGCACCCGGCCCGCGAAGATGGGCACGGGGTGCTCCACCGTCCACGCGAGATCTTCGCGGTCCACCAAGGCGGGCTCGATCAGCAGGAGCTGGCGGGCCCGGCGACCCTCAGCGACCGCCTCCACCCAGATCGGCCCCGCCGCGGGCACCGGGACGCGCAGCCGGAGCGCCCCCTGCGCGTCGGTGATCCCATCGAAAGGCTCCGCCCCTTCCATCCACAGACGCACCGGCACGCCGACCAAGCGCTGCCCGTCCGCCCCGCGGGCCCGCACGAGCAGCTCGGCGATCCCATCGCCGGTGACGGCCCCCTGCACGCTGATCTCGATGACGGAGCCCGCGCCGACCGGCGGCGCCCAGCTCGCCCGGAGCCGGTCTGCCCCTTGCGCCAGGGCGGCGACGCCGTCGTAGTCGGCGCGCAGGGCGAAGGCGTCCCGCTGCAGCTCCAGGCGGCCAAACTCCGCGACCAAGCGGATGTCCTCGGCGCTGAGCCGCTCGCCAGCCGCGCTCTCGGCGGTGACCACCACCCGGGCCAGCGGCGCGTCGGCCTCGAGCTCAGTCGGGCTCATCCGCACGTGAAGGCGGCTCGGCGCTGCAGGGGCGCGGGGGACCCGAGCGGCGGCGCGGGCGAGCACCCCCACGCTGCAGTCCAGCAGCAGATCGGCGGGGTCGTCGGCCGCGGTCGAGGGCCCCGTCACCGCGAACAGGCCCGGTCGAAGCGGCTGCACCACCGTAGCGGCGCGGTCGGAGCGGGCACAGCTCGGCGCCCCGCCCGCCGGGCTGCCGTCGGCGTCGAGCACCGCGACCCAGGCCACCATGCCCTGGGGGTCGCGGGCGCGCGCGCCGGCGCTCAGGGCCACCATGACGGGCCGCTGGTCGCCCGCCAAGGACAACGTGCTGGTCGATGTTCTGCCCGACTTATCGCGGAGCAAGACCGTCGCGAGGGTCTCGCCGGGCCGCACCTCGAGCTGGGCCCGGGCGATCCCGTCCCCGCCTGCGACAAAAGGCCCATAGCGACGCCGCCCCAGCTCCAGCTCCACCTCGACCCCGGGCTGGGTCTGGACCGGGACGCTCGGGCGCGCCCGCACCGAGACCACCCCGAGGGCCGGCGCGGTCGTCGGCGCCCGCCGGTCCGCGACCGCCACCAGCGCCGGGCGGGCATAGGGCGCGGTGCCCAAAGCCCAGCTCACCGAGAAGCGAGCACCTTCCTCGGGCTTCACCGAGCCGTTCGCGTCGCTCACCCCGACCAAGCGCACCGGCCCCACCTCGCCCTCGCTGACGGCGACGACCAGGTCCTCCGCGCGCAGCCCGGCGGGCCCGCTCACGAGGAGCTCGACCGGCTCCCCGCCTCCGGCGAATTGCGCCGACCGCAGCGCCACCGCGAGCGCAGGCCCGCCGGCGGGCGGCGCGCCGATGGCCTCGACCTCCAGCGCGGCGCTCAGCTCGCCGACCTGAACCACCACCGGCCCGGGCCGAAGGGGCGGAGTCCACCGCATGAGCCACCGACCTGGACCGATGGGCACCGGCGGGGCGCGGAGCTGGCCGTCGCTGAGCGCCAGCACGCCAGGCAGGGCTTCGACCGGGACGCCATCGTCGTGAACAACGAGCTCAAGGCTATCTTCAACGCCGACCACCGCGCGGGCGTCGGGGCTCCGAAGCGCCAGGGCCGGCGCAGCGGCGGCCAGCGGCGTCCCTCCCCCGGCCGCCCAGCACAGCAGGCCCACGCGGCCCAGGCGATGGGCGCGCCGCCGGATCAGGGGGCCCACCGGACTTCAGAGCCGGACAGCTCCGGCCCCGGCGGCGGCTCGACCCGCTGCCGCTGGCTGACCGTTCGACCGAACGGATCCGTCGCGTCCAGCACCAGATCCAGGCCCTTTGGCGGGACCACCATCGGCGGCAGGCGCAGCTCGCCCTCCCCGTTCGCCCGGAGCGTCAGCGGCCCGCCGTCCTCGGCCAGCGGCGCCCCCTCACCCCGCACCCGCACCATCGAGAAGGGGCTCGTGTGGGCGATGATCGACACCCGGCCCTGCTCGTCCCGGGCCTCCGGGAGCAGCAGCTCCAGCAGCAGGGCCTCCGCGAGGTGGGCCTCTACGACGCCACCTTCGCCGCTGACCACCAGGGCCTCGCCCGGCCCGAGCGCGCCATGGCCGGGCGCGCCGTCCACCGCCACCTCGCCCTCGACCGCCTCGACCGTGAACAGATCCGAAGCGTCCCGGCCGATGTTGGCCTCGCCCTCCGTCAGCCGCGCCGCCCGCGGGCCCGCCCCGACGCCGACGCCGGCGCCCCCCCGGCGGACCCGGGCCGTGACCCGGCCCTGCTCCAGCTCCAACCGAAGGCCCCGCTCGCCCACCTCGGTGATCGTGACCGTGGTGCCCGAGCGCAGGCGGAGCTCCGCCTCCTCGCCGACGGCGACGCTGAGCTCGCCGTCATCACCGACCTGCACGCTATCTTGGAGGTCGAGCAGGTCGCCTGCGACCAGGGCGGTCGGCCCGAGCTGGGCGGCGCGGCGCTCCACCCGACCGACGACCCGCAGCACCCGCAGCTCCGGCCCGGTCGACGAGAACAACGCCCGGTAGCCAACAACGCCGACGAGGAGGATGACGATCAAGGCGATGATTGGGCCCACCGACTGCCGCATCGCTCATCCCCCCGGCATGCGCAGGACCCATCGCGCTGGCTCACCCACCGCTGGCTCCTGTAACGTCCCTCCCAAGGCCGAGAGCGCGCGGCGCGCCGCCCAGGTGGCCATGCCCTGGGCCATCCAGTCGTCGCCTTGGGCCGCCAGCGCGGTGCCTTGCTCGTCCTCGACGACCATCTCCAGCTGCGGGCCGGCCGCGCCGGCGGTGATCCCGACCCACACCTCGCCTCCCGGCGGCGCCGCCGCGCGCAAGGCCGTGAGGAGCTGCGCGAGGGCTTGGTCGAGGGCCGCCCGCTCCACCCGCAGGCACCACGCCGCCCGGTCGCCGCGGGTCAGGCGGAGCCGGCGCTGGCTGAAGCTCGGCCGAAGTAGGGGGAGCACCCCGTCGAGGACATCGTCCATCAGGACAAGCTCGGCGCGCGCCGCCGGTCCGTCGGCCGGATCCGGCGAGGCGCTGAGGCGCTGGAGCGCCCGGACGATCTCCGCGCAGCGCCGCCCCTGCTCCTCCAAGGCGCGCAGCAGCGGCGCGATGGGGCCATCGGCCGGCGTCTGTGCGCGGATGACCTGCGCCATGCCCAAAAGGCCCGCCAGCGGGTTGTTGAGCTCATGGGCGAGGCCGGCGCCCAGCTCACCCACGGCGGCGAAGCGGGCCGCCTCAACCAGCCGGGCCTGCGCCGCCCGCAGGTCGGCGGTGCGCTGGTCAACCATCAGCTGAAGATCTCGGTTGAAGCTCTCGATCTCTTCGTTCTGCTGTTGGATCCGCAGCGCGTTGTCTTGCAGGGCGCGGGTCTGGCCGAGGATCCGCGCCGCGTCCCCTTCGAGCTGGGCGCTCATCTCGTTGAAGGTGCGCGCCAGCTCCACCAGCTCTCTTGGACCTGAAGGATCCGCCTGGGCGCCCAGTCCGCCGCCCGCCACCCGCTGCGTGGCCCGCCGCAGGCCGTCGATGGGCACGGTCAGCTGCCGGGCGAACCACACCCCGACGACAAGGGCGCAGGCCAGGGCGACCCCGCCGAGCCAGGCGAGCCGCAGCGAGATGTCGGTGACGGCCCCCTCGACGAGCTCGGCCGAGCGCACCAGCACCAAGGTCCAGCCGGTTCGGGGCACCGGGGCCAAGGCTGCGATGCGCGCGCCATCGGGCGCCTGCACGCTGATCACGCCGGAGAGCCCCCGGAGCGCCTCCAGGGCCGCGGCGGGCGGGAGCGCTGCGGCGTCGCCGGCGAAGGCCCGCCCATCGGCGTCCAGCAGGATGACCTCGCCTTGATCGCCCGCCTGGGCCCGCAGCCGCGCCACCGCCCCGACCAGGCTCAGCTCCACCGCGAGGCCGAGCGCGCTGCCAGGGACCGGCGTGAGGACGGCGATGGCCGGTCCTGCGCCTTGAAGCGGCGAATAGGGCGCGCCGACCCGCGGACCATCGGGCGGGGCCGCGGGCGCGTCGGGGCCCGGCACGGCCGGGAGCTGGCTCAGCAGCTCCCCCACGCCGGTCCCGGGCGAGCCCCGACCCGGCTGCACCACCGCCGGCACCACCGAGATCTGCCGTCCATCGACGATGGTGACCACCCGCGCCTCGGGCACCTGCCCCGCCACCATCTGCGTAAAACCCGACACCGCCGTCGGAGACAGCCGGGCCACCGGGAAGGTCAAGGCCTGCTGGTTGAGGGTGCGGAGCTGCAGCTCCAGCCAGGTGTCGAGGTTGAGCGCCAGCGACATAGCGACGGCAGCTTGTTGATCTTCCAGGCTGCTCTGCAGGCGGTCGGTCGCGACGTCGATGGCCGCCGCGCCGAAGGCGCCCAGGGGCAGCACCGCCGCCAGCACGACGAACAGCAGCAGCCGGGCCCGCAGCCCCATCGGCGCCATCAGGCGCGCGGCAGCCGGAGGCGGAAGGTGGCGCCCGCGCCCGGGGCCGACTCCGCCTCGATGTGCCCTCGGCTGTGCGCGATGATCCGGTAGATCACGTTGAGGCCGAGCCCGGTGCCCTTGCCTGGCGGCTTGGTTGAGAAGAAAGGGTCGAAGATCAAGCGCAAGCGCGCCTGCGGGATGCCCGGACCGTCGTCGCGGACCTCCGCCCAGACCTGCGCGCCGTCGGCCCAGGCCCGCACGCTGACCGCGCCGCCGTCGGGCCGGAGCTCCACCACCGCCTCGACCGCGTTCTTGAGCAGGTTGACGAAGATCTGCTGCAGCTCAGTGGCCCGGATGCAGGCGGCCAAGCCCGGCTCGACCTCCACCGAGAACCGGACCCCGCTTGAGGCCGTGGTGCGCTGAACGAGCCGCAGCGCGTCGTCCACGGCCTCGCGGACCGAGGCGCTGGCCTCCTCCTCGTCCGGCTCCCCCGCCCGGGCATAGGTGGTCAGGCCCTGGACGATGGTTCGGATGCTCTCGCTGTACTCGACGATCTCTGCCGCGTGCGAGCGCACCAAGCTCAGATCGTCCTCCTCGAGGATCGCCTCCGCGAGGCCCAGA
>CANHON010000039.1 GCA_947462115.1 Deltaproteobacteria bacterium
CACAAGACGGGCAGGCCGGGGCTCGGCGGGGGGAGGGTCGCGCAGCTGATCGCTCGTACAGATCCGGCGAAGAGAGGCGCGAGATCGACCCGGCCGAGGTTCGACAGGGTCATCGAGACCGACACCCGCTCGGCGCGCCGCTCCGCCCGGGCCCGTCGCCGCCCGACCCCGGCGAGCAGCCACAGGGGCAGCCCGCAGAGGCGCTGGGCCTCCAGGGTGCCGCCGAGGTGCGCGCCGTCCGAGATGGACTGGGTGATGGTGTTTTGGATGAGCTCTGCCCGGGCGGTCCGGTCCGGTGGGCCGCCGGTGGGCAGCGTGAGGCGCAAGAGGCCGGTGAGGTTCCCGAGGCGCAGGCCGAGCTCGGGCGCCCGCAGGTCCACCGGCAGATCGACCCGCAGCGGCAGGCCGGGCCGACCCTCGGCGATCGCCGCCAGCAGCAGCGCCAGGGGCCGGCGGGGGGCCACCTCGACGCGACGCCGCACCACGGCGCTGCCTTGGGCCTCCGGCTGCCCGTCTGGGGAGAAGGGGGCGGCCTGGTCGGCGGGCGGCGGCGGGATCAGTCGGGCGCCGAGGGCGGCGGCGCGCTGCCCCTCGTGCAGGGGTGGGCCAGGGACCGGCGGGGCCTCGCCGCGCATGCACCCGAAGAGGGCGGCCAGGGCGGCGTAGCCGGTGCGCCCGTCGAGGATGGCGTGCAGGCCGCTCAAGACGAGCAGGGGACGCGGCCCGTCGCAGAGGGACCACCAGAGGGTCGGGCCCCGCTCGGGATCGGGGCCGGCGCCGGCGTTGAGCGCGTCGAGCAGCGCGGCGGGGAGCGGACCTTCGGCCCAGGGCAAGGCCGGGTGGTGGTGCAGGGCGGGCGGCGCGGGGTTGGGGCACCAGCGCGCGCCGCGGAGCTGCCCCTCCAGGCGGACGTGCAGGCTGGGCCATGCGCCGTGAAGCGCGAGAATCGCGCGCTCAAGGTCGCTTTTGGGCAGGGCCTCGCTCAGCTCGACCACAAAGTGCAGGGCGAAGGGCGGCGCGAGGCGCCCCGCCGCCAGCCACAGGCGCTCGAGGCCGCTCACGGGGCGTGGGTCGGACATGGGGCCTCCGGTTGGGGCGCTTATCGTCGGGGCGCGGCGGTCGGCGGGGCGCTGGCCGGCAGAGCGCCGCCGAAGGTAGGCTAAGGGCACGCCGCTGATGGAGCCCCATGTCGTCCTCGCCCCCCGAAGCTGGCGCGCCTGCGCCCCGGAGCACTCCGTCGATCTGGGCGCCGCCGTCCCCGCCGCCGGGCGCTGCCCCGGGCCTGCGCTGGCAGCTCGAAGCGGCCTTGGCGGCGGCGCGCTCGCCCGAGGCGCCCGGGGCCGTGCGGTGGATCGGCGCCCACTTGGCCGAGGCCGAGGGGCTGGTGCGCGCGGCGGTCGAGGCGGATCCCGCGGGGGGCGCCCGCCTCGCGCTGAGCCTGGGCGAGGTGCTGGACATCCTGGGCGGCGAGGAAGCCCATCTGCGCGTCACTTTGCTGCTGGAGCGCTTCCGTGGTCGGCTGCCGGGGCCGCTGGCCGACGAGGTGACCCTCATCCTCGTGCGGGACGCCCTGCGGCGAAGGGTCGGTTCGGACTGGGCTTTTGAGGCCGAGGGGGTGCTGGAGCGGGCCGAGCAGCGGCGCGACCCCCGCCTGACGGCCATGGCCCTCCGCTGCCTCGCCTCGGCGGCCTGGCAAGAGGGTCGAGCGGAGCGGTCGCTGTCTTTGGCGCGGCGGGCCGGCGCCGTCGCCGACCCGGACCTCGCGGCCCGGCTGGTGGGCAACACGCTGTGGGGGCTCGGTCAGCACGCTGAGGCGGAGGCCGCCTATGTGGCGGGGCTCGCGACCCCCGCGGCGCGTCAAGATCCGCTCCGCGCCGCTGCTCTGGCCGCGAACCTCGGCAGCTTGCTCGCCGAGCAGGGGCGTCACGCCGAGGCGGTGCGCGGCTTCGCCTTCGCGCTGCGGGTCTACGAGGCGGCGGGCGGTCAGCGCCCCGAGCAGATGCTCCGCTGCAACCTCGGCATGGCGCTGATCGACGCCGGGCAGCTCGATGAGGCGGAGCAGCACCTCCAGCGGGCCTGGACCCTGCGGGCCACCCTGGCGGGCCCCAACAGCGAGGCCGGGCCGGTGGAGGGCATGATCGCCCTGACGCTGCTGCGCGGGCGCCCCGCCGAGGCCCTCAACCTGCTCGCCGCGGGCTCGGGCGTGGACGACGCCGACCCCTGGTACGACGGGCAGCTCATGGTGTGGCGGGCCTTCGCCTTGGCGGGCCTCGGCCAGCTCGACCGCGCGCGGGAGGAGGCCCTGGCGGGGGCCCGGCGGGCGGCGGCGGTGCGCGACGCCGAGGCGGGGCCCCTGATGGCCGAAGTTGCCCTCGCCTACATCGATCTGCGCGCGGGGCGGCCCGCTTCGCTGGGGCTGGAGGCGGCCCGGGCGGCGGCGCCGCGGTGGCAGGCCCTCCGGGTGGCCCTCCGTCTGGTGGACCCGCCGGCGGGCGGCTGACCGGCCCGGCCGCGCCGCGCCGAGGACGTTAGGGGGAGGGCGCTGGAGGCCCTCCGATGTCCCAAGACCCGTCCGCCCCCCGTTCGACGCCCCTGGCGAGCGGCGCAACCCAAGAAGTCGGCGAAGCTGTCGGCGCGCTCCGCGGCGCCCCCGCGGGCCACGCCGCCAAGGCCAACGGCGGGCTGAACGGCGCGACGGTGTTGGCCGGGGACCCGGCGCTCCAGCTGGAGCAGCTGCTCAGCCTGCCGGCCGGTCGGCGCATCGAGCCCCTGACGCACTTCGCTGAGGCGCTGGCCGCCGCCGGTCCGGGCCACGAGGCCACCCGCAGCGCCGCCGCCGAGGCCCTCCTCGAGCTCATCAACGGCTACGCCGGCAACGCGCGGCAGCGCCTGTCGCTCGGGGTGGCGCTGAGCCGCCTCGGGGACCCGCGCCTCAGCCGCCCCGCCGACCCCGACTATTGGGTGACGGTCACGACCGATGAGGGCGCCGTGCTCCAGGTGGGCCGCTTCTTGGTCACCAACAGCGAGCTGCGCGCGTGGTTCCTCGCCGGGGGCGCCGATGACGACGCCAATTGGAGCGAGGAGGGCCTGGCCTGGCGCGACAGCGGGCCCCCCAACTGGCTGGCCCTCGCCAGCGACCCAGCGGTGCGCCACCTCGTCGAAGACAACCAGCCCGCCGCCGGCCCCTCCTGGTGGGAGGCCGAGGCCTACGCCCGCGCCTCGGGCGCCCGCCTGCCCACGGTCGATGAGTACCGGGCGGTGGTGCGCGGCCTCGAGAAGCGCCCCTACCCCTGGGGCTCGCCCTTCGGCGACGGCAACGCCAACACCCGCGAGGAGGCCCTCGGTCAGCCCTGCGCGGTGGGGCTCTACCTCACCGATCGCACGCCCGAGGGGGTGTGCGATCTGGCCGGCAACATGGGGCACTGGCTGGCCGACGACTCGGGCAGCCGCCGCATGCTGCACCCCGGCTCCTGGGCCCGGCCGAGCATGGCCGCCTGGGCCAAGGCCCTCGAGATGGCCGACCCTGACACCCGTTCGGCCGATATGAGCTTCCGGCTGGTGCGTGGGGGATGAGCGCGCCGCCGAGGCGCAGCCTGCGTGAGCTGACCGAGGTCAGCGACCCCGCTTGGCCCGAGCTGCAGCGACGGATCGTGGGCGCCATCAACAACGTGGTCCTGCTGCCGGCCGATCCCGAGCGCGGCAAGCGCAGCGTGGAGGGCGTGCAGGCGCCCGTCTCCACCGTGCTCGGGGCCATCGCCCTGCACGTGGGCGGGCTGCTGGTCGACGACGGCTGGCTTCGGGTGCTCGGCTGTGGCCACCCGCGCATGCGCGCCGGCCTGCTGGAGTGGAACGGCCTCGCGGGCCCCGGCAGCTTCCCGGGCATCGGCGGGGCGGTCATCGTCGCCCATGACGTGCTGGGCGGTGTTTTCGCCGTCAACGGCGGCGGGCTCTTCGGCGCCCTCGGCGAGCTGAACTACTGGGATCCCCGCGAGGCCGCCTGGGCGCCCCTCGAGGTGAAGTTCCCGAGCTTCATCGTGTGGGTGCTCGAGGGCGACCTGCAGCAGCTCTACAGCGGCAGCCGCTGGGACGATTGGGACCGCGACGTGGGCGCGCTCACCGGGGATCAGGCGATGGTGCGCACGCCCCCGCCGTGGTCGCCGGCCGCGGAGGCGGGCGAGGTTCAGGTCGAGGTCCGCCCGATCATGCCCTTGGTCGCGGGGCGCTGGCGGGGCGTCGCTCCCCCGATGAGCGGCGTCGAGGCCTGATCGCCGGCCGGCACGCCCGCCGCCCCAGGCTCTGAAGGAAGCGCGCCCCCGACCCGAGGGCCAGGGGCGCGGTCCACCGAAGTCGGGCCAGCGGGCTGCGCTGGCTCCGGGCTCAGGCGGTGTGCTCGTCGTCGGTGCTTTCGCTGCTTTCGGTGGCGGCGCTGGGGGCGTAGCCGTCGTGATCGCTGGCGCTGGCGTCGTCGTCGGCGAGGCTGAGCTCCGGTTCGGCGCTCTCGGACTCGCCATCCGTCGCGTCCGTCGCCTCGGTGGCTTCGGTGGCTTCGGTCCCTTCGGTGCCCTCGGCGCCGTCGGTGCCTTCGCCCTTGCCCTGACCGCGGCCGCGGCGGCGGCGGACGGAGGTGCGACGGCCGGTGCCTTCGGCGCGGACGGGGGCGGCGGCCGGCGCGGGCTCAACCACGTCGATTTGGGTGATGCCAGCGTCCAGCAGGGCCTTCAGCTTCTCGAACTCGCGCTCGTAGAGGGCGCGCTCCGGGGCGTAGGCGGGGGCGCGCTCCAGGGCCACTGACCAGCAGGCGAAGGCGGCGGCGACGTTGCCTTGGCTGATCAACAGCTCGGCGGCGACGGCGTGCGCGTGGTGGTTGTGGTGGTCGCTCTTGATGACCTTCTGGATGGCGCGGTCGGCCTCCTCGTGCTGGCGCTGGCGGCCGAGCAGGCGCGCCCGCTGGATCGCCGCCTCGGGGGTCTCCTTGCGCTTGCTGTTGCCCGGACCGCGGCCCGCCTCTTTGAGCAGCCAGGCGATCTGCTCGAGATCGCCGTCCCGGTCGAGCAGGACGCCGGCGAGCAGCACCTGGATGCGGCTGTGGCCGGCCTCGATGGTGAGGGCCTGCCGCAGCAGCTCTTCGACGCGGGCCAGCAGGGCCTCCCGCTCATCGGGCAGGCTCAGCGCGCGCAGGCGCAGCAGCTCGGCGCGGCGGGCGATGTGCTGGGCGCTGTCGGGCGCGAGGCGCAGCGCCTCTTCGATGTTCTGGTCGGCGGCCTCCCAGTGATCGACGCCGAGGCGGGCGTAGACCTCGCCGAGCATGCCGTAGGTGTCCGGCATCATCGGCTCGAGGGCCTGGGCAGCCTTGAGGGTCGCGGCGGCCTGCTCGAGGCGGCCGAGGCCGATCTCGACGCCGGCGAGGCGGCGGCGCAGGCGGGCGTCCTCGGGGAAGACCTCGATGCCGCGCATCAGGGCGGCGGCGGCCTTGGTGCGGGAGCCGCGGTTGAGGTGCCAGCTCGCCTCGGTGTGGAAGACCTCGGGCGTGGGCAGGGTGGCGGCCAGGGCGAAGGCCTCGGCGATCGCCTCGTTGTTGGCGCCCTCTTCGACGCGCAGCTCGGCGTCGAGGAGCAGCAGCTCGGTGTTGCCGGGCTCGGAGCCGAGGACCTCACCGATGCGCTGCCGGGCGAGGTCGAGGCGGGGCTCGCGCTTGCGGCGCACCATGCCGCGCAGCTCATCGACCATGGCGTCGGCGTCGGGGAAGGGCAGCTTGAGGCGCGACCGGGCGCGGCGGGACAGCACGAACAGCCGGTTGCTCTCTTGGGCGAGCCGCAGCGAAGGGAGGACCTCGCCCTGGGCCTTGAGGGCCTTGGCGCGCTCCTGCCAGTGGATCGCGAGCTGCTCCATGCGCTCGAAGTTCTCCACGTCGATGCGGGGCAGCTGCTCGCGCACGAGGCTGTGCACGTAGAACAGGCGCTCGCCGTCGCCGGGGGTCTGCTCCAGCAGGCCGCGGGAGAGCAGGTCGAGGCGCTGGCTGCGGTTGACGCCGACCGCTTGCAGCTCGGCGGCGTCCACCGGGAAGCGGGGGAGGGCGGCGGCGAGCAGCGCGGTGCGGCTCTCCTCGCTCAGCTTCTCGACGGCGCGCTTGAGGTGCCGCTTGATGGGCTCCAGGTCGTCGATGCTGGTGGCCTTGAGGAACTTGGCGTTCTCCAGCAGCTTGTCCACGCCGCCTTCGGTGCTGTGCACCGCGAGGGCGAAGATGCGGGCCGCCAGCGGGTGGCCGTGGGTGCGGTCGCTGATCGGGCCGAAGCGGTCCCGGTCGAACTCCGGCGCGTGCCACGCCTCGAAAATACCGTGCAGCTCACGACCCCGGACGCCGCCCAGCTTGAAGATGCGCTGCGCGACGCCCTCGCCCTCGCGGTAGAAGGTGGGGGCGAGGTCGGTGGAGAAGATCAGGCGCAGGGCCGGCTTGCTGACCAGGAGGGCCTTGAGCACCAGCTCCAAGCGGCCGTTTCGGTAGAAGCTGCCGTCGCGGCGGTCGAGCAGGGCGTCGAGGGGCCCGAGCACCATCGCGTGGCCGGACAGCTTGTCGTTGGAGAGCACGTCGACCACCAGCGCGGCGATCTCGGTGGGCGTCGGGCGCGCGGCGGCGCGCAGGGCCTCGGCGAGGCGGCTGTCGCCGGCGAAGGCCTGGGCGGTCTGGGCGAAGCGCGCGAGCAAGCAGTCGATGCCGCTGCCATGCGCGAAGATGAAGTCCGGCAGGCGCTGCTTGCCGGCGGTGGCCAGGGCGGCCTCGATGAGCCAGCGGCGGCCGCTGCCCTGGGGGCCGGTCACGACGATCGGCCCGCCATCGGCGGCGATGAGGGCGCTGAGGGCCTCGAGCGGCTCTTCGCGGCCGACGAGGATCGGGCGGGGCGCGCGGGCGGCCTCGGCCTTGCGGGCCTCGTCCTTGGGGGACTCGCGGCGCTTGGCCGGCGCCTCGGGCTCGATCACCTTGCCGCTGCGGGCCGCCGGGGCCGGGGCCGGGGCGGGCGCGGGGGCCGAGGCGGGCAAGCTGGCGATGAAGTCCACCGCGCGGGCCTTCTCCTGCTCGAACTTGAGCGTGCGGAGCGCCATCGGCAGGCCGAAGGGGTTGAAGGCCTTGGCGGCCACCACCAAGCGGGGCTTGTGGCGGGCGGCGGCGACGAGCTTCTCGAGCTCGCCGAGCGCCCGACCATCGACGGCGGCCTCGGGCTCGACCAGCACCAGCACGCCACCTTCGCGGTCGAACACCGGCGCGAGGGCCTCGCCGCTGAGCGCCGCCGCCGGGTTGATGGCCTCGCTGCCGAGGGCGACGGAGGGCACGTCGCGCCGGCGAAGCTCGGCTTGGACCTCAGGGCTCTGCAGGGCCCGCCCGCCGATGGCGAGCACGCAACGACCCTGACTGATGGCGTTCTCCACGCGGTTCATCGAGTTCCTCTGGCCGGACGCGACTTTGGGGGCGCCGGGCGATTGTGGGGATGGGGCGGGGCCCGCATCCGGTGAGCGCTGCGCTGCGACGAGGGCGCCGGGGCGTCGGTCGTTCGCATCGGTTCTATCCGCGAACGGCGGACCGCTGAACGGCCTGCAGATCGTCGGTTTGCTGAATGAGCCCCGGGGTCGGGGCGAGCGTCGCGGGCGAGCCCGCGGGCACGGAGGGCAGCTAACGGAGACTGACCGCGCGATCAACGCCGGTCGGGCCGCCGCGCCGGCATCTTGGCCCGCAGCGCCGGGTGCGCGGCTCCGGCGGCCCCCTCGACAGGCTACATGCGGCCGCAGCCGCTGCGTCGGCAGCGCGCGGTGATCGCGCGCCCGGCCGTGCGCGCGGTCCGTCTGCGCGCGCCGCTCCCTCGGGCGCCCCGCCCCGTCGCCCCTTGGGTGTCCTTTGGCCGATCTTGCGCCTCCTGTCCGCTGTGCCGGCTACGAGCTGACCGCCCGGCGCCCCGCGCCTTCGACCGTCGTGGAGCACTGGTCGGCCGCGGGCCCCGAGGGCTTGGCCGAGGTCTACGTCGGCCCGTCCTCCTTGCTCACCCGCGCGGGCACCTTGCCGATCTGGGGCCCCTTCCCGGAGGTGCGCACCGGCCGCATGCCGGACGGCCGCAGCTTCGCGGTGGTGCTCGGCACCCTGTCCTTCGACCTCGAGGAGCTGACCCAGCGCCTCGCGCCCGGCGCGGCGGTGGCCTTCGCTTGGCACATCACCTCCGCCCTGGCCGAGGTCCACGAGCGCGGCGGGGCCCACGGCGCGCTGCACCCGTCCTTTGTCGGCCTCGATGCCCGCGGTCGGCTGACCATCCGTCCGGCCTTCGCGGCGTCTTTGCCCTCCGAGCCCGATCCCCAGGCGAGCGCCCAGGCCACGGACTGCCTGCAGCTCGACGGGCTGCTCGATGTGCTGGATCTCGACCGGATTGATGAGCCAGCCCTGGCTTTGCTCCGCTCCGGGCTCGGCAAAGAGCGGGCCCGCTTCCGCATCCAGCCCGGGCGCTCGGCCCGGCAGGCCCTCGCGGCCATCGCGGCCCGCCACCCCGAATGGGAGGCGTCGCTGGTCGAGAGCTTCGGGGCGGAGTGGCGCTTCTCCAACGCGGTGCGCATGCCGCCCCGCCCGGTGCCCAGCCCGGAGGTCGCGCCCCTGCGGGTGCCGGTGGTCGGGGCCCCGCCGAGCCCGCGGGTGCTGTCGGTCAACATCGGCGACGCCGCCCCGCGGCCGGCCGAGGCGCCGCTGACGGTGCAGGTGGGCGTCCCCGCCCGGCCCGCCGAGCCGGTCCCGCCCGTGCGGGTGTCGGCCGTGGTCGCGGCGGCCCCAGCCGCGGTCCGCCCAGCGGCTCCTTCGCCCGAGGGGCTCCGGGTGGCCCTCGCGCCCGCTGCTCCGCGCGCCGAGGTGCCGGTCGAGCGGCCGGATCCGAAGGCTGCGGCCTCGGTCGCCGCGCCGGTCGACCGGAGCGCTCCGTCGCTGGTCGAAGTGTCGGCCGCTGTGGAGCCGGCCGCGACCCTGCCGGTCGAGCAGACCATCGCCCCGGACTGGGCGGCCGCCGCGGAGCCCCCCGCGCCGTCTCTCTCGGAGGCGCCCGCTGCGCCGCAGCCCGATGCGCCCGCCGCGCCGCAGCCCGAAGCGCCCGCCGCCCCGCTGCCGTCCGCCGAGGGCCCGCGTGGGGCGGGTCCGCCGCCGGTGAGCTGGGGCGGGGCCTTGCCGGACGCCGCCTCCGCAGCGGAGCTCCCCGAGCGCCCGGGGCCCGAGCCCGTAGCCCACGAACAAGCGGAGGGAGAGCACGAAAACAACCCATTAGAGGATGATCTCGTCCAGTCCGCACCAGCGGCCCCCGCGCTTGGCCGCAGCGCGACGGCGGTGGCCGTTGATGACGGGGGGGATGAAGAGCTGGACGAAGCGGTCGATGCATCGGTCGATGCATCGGTCGATGCGGCGGTCGAGGCGGCGGTCGATGCAAAGGCGGATGCGAAGGTCGATGCGGCCTTCGATGAGGATGAGGAAGACCCGCCCACCAACCACGGCGGCTCCCCCGTGCAGATCCTCGGCCTGGACGCTGAAGACGACGCTATGGAGGACTCTTTCGACGAGGGGGGGTTGCTGAGCGCCCTCAGCTTGGGCCTCGCGGGCGAGGAGCTCGGGCTGGAGCCCTCGGCGCCTTCGGGCTCGGCGTCGGTGTTTTCGCCGGTCCCAGGCGCGAGCCCGATCCCCGCCCTGCAGATGGGGCGCTCCAACTTGGAGCCCACCGCCGGCCCCGCGCCGGTCCTGCCCCCGCCCGCTGCGCCCTTCGCGCCGCCCCACCTCGCGCCCTTGTCGGCGCCGCCCGCCTCGGCCCTCGGCCCCTCCGCTGGGCCCGGCGCCCTGCCCGCTGCGCCCAGCGCGGAGGACCCCGGAGACGGTCCCCGCTGGTCGACCGCCGGCGGCGTGGTCGGGGACGCCCGCCGGGAGGCCGAGCTCGGCGCCGGCAAGTGGACCGAGCCCGCCCGCTCGCCCGAGCAGGTGCAGGCGGAGCTCGGGGCCGGCGCCCCGCGGGAGATCCCCCCGATGGACGATGGGCGCGGCTCCAAGGTCTTCTTGATCATCGGCGTGGTCGCGACCCTCGGCTTGGTGGCCTGGTGGGTGTTGGCGGGCTGATCGGGTCGCGGGCGCGCGCCGCCTGGGCGGAGGACAGATGAGCGAAGAGCTGTCGCGGCAGGCCGCGTCGGCGCCCACGGAGCCCGGCGTCTACTTGTTCAAGGACGCCCGGCGGCGGGTGCTGTACGTGGGCAAGGCCCGGAACATCCGGGCGCGTCTGCGCCAGTACCTCAGCGGTCAGGACGAGCGCGCCATGGTGCCTTTTCTGCTGCAGAGCGCGGCGGAGATCGACACGATGGTCGTGCGCACCGAAAAAGAGGCGCTGATCCTCGAGAGCTCGCTCATCAAGCAGCACCGGCCCCGCTTCAACGTGCGCTTGGTGGACGACTCGGCCTTTTTGCACCTGCAGGTGCGGCCGGGCGGGCGCTGGCCCCGTTTTCGGATGGTGCGCGCGACCGAGCCGGGGCCGGGCCTGCGTCACTTCGGCCCCTACACCAGCGCCAGCCGGGCGCGGGCCACCCTGGAATTCCTCCAGCGCCGCTTCCCCATGCGCACCTGCTCCGATCGGGAGCTCAAAGGCCGGACTCGGCCCTGCCTGATGCACCAGATGGGCCGCTGCCTCGCCCCCTGCGTGGGCCTGTGCACGCCGGAGGCCTACCGCGAGGTGGTCGACCAGAGCGTTCTTTTCCTCGAGGGGCGCAACCGCGAGCTGCAGCGCCGCCTCGAGGCCCAGATGCACGCGGCCGCCGAGGACCTGCGCTTTGAGGAGGCGGCCCGGCTGCGCGACCTGCTCGCGGCCATCGAGTCCACCATCGAGCGGCAGGCCGTGGCCGATGTCGGCAACAAGAACCGCGACGTGTGGGGCATTCACCGCGAGGGGAGCCGGGGGGTGTTCTCGATCCTCCCGATGCGCCAGGGCCAGCTCCGCGAGGCGCTGGTGCTCCCGTTCAGCGATCAATTCGGGGCGGATGAGGAGCTGCTCTCCAGCGCGCTCAACGCCGTCTATTGCGAGGGCGGCGACATCCCCGAGGAGCTGCTGCTGCCGATCAGCCTGCCCGACGAGGCGGCCTTGGCCGAGCTGCTCGGCGAGCGCCGGGGCGCGGCGGTCAGCCTGAAGGTGCCGCAGCGGGGCGATAAGCTCTCGACGGTCGAGCTCGCCCGCAGCAACGCCGAGGTCGCGTGGCGCAAGCAGGCCGAGGCCGAGTCCCGCCAGACCGCGGCCCTCGAGGAGCTGGCGCGGGTCTGTCGGTTGCCCGGCCCGCCCCGCCGCATCGAGTGCTTCGACAACTCCAACATCGAGGGCACCGACGCCGTGGCCGCGATGGCGGTGCTCATCGACGGCCAGCCCAGCCGCGCCCACTACCGGCGCTACCGGGTCAAGACCGTGGTGGGCGCCGATGACTACGCCACCATGCGCGAGATCTTGGGCCGTCGGCTGCGGCGCGGCCTCGAAGAAGGCGACCTGCCCGATCTCCTGGTGGTCGACGGCGGAAAGGGCCAGCTCAACGCTGCCTTGGCGGTTTTTGAGGCCATGGGGCTCCGGGCTGCCGACGGCACCCTCGCCATCCCCTTGATCGGCATCGTGAAGCCCCGCACCGAGCGCGCCCGTGGGGACCGCGAGGCGACCGACCGGGTGGTGCTGCCGGGCCTCAAGGACCCGATCCGGCTGCCGCACAACTCTGGCGCGCTGCGGCTGCTTCAGCTCGTGCGGGACGAGGTGCACGACGCGGCGGTGCGCTACCACCGCTTCGTGCGCGACAAGCGGACCTTGACCAGCGCCCTGGAGCGCCTCCCCGGCGTGGGCGAGGCCCGACGTCGCGCCTTGTTGCTTCGCTTTGGCAGCGTGGAGGCGGTGTCGCTCGCCACCGAAGCGGAGCTGTGCTCGGTGCCCGGCCTCGGCCCCGCGGTGGCCCGGCGCATCCTCGACGCCCTGGCCGCCGCCGCAGCACCCGCGGGCGACGCGGACAGCGACGAAGACGTCGCGGAGGAGGTCGGTGACGACGAGGCCCTGGGCGGAACCGACCCTGGCGCCCGGCCCCAAGACGCCGCCGCGGACACGCTCCTCCTGGAATGATGAGTCCAAGCGAGGAAGCGCTCGGGATGCGGTGGAGCAGCGTGGACGCGGCGGCGTGAGGGCGGGGCGGGTCCGCGCGGCCATCGGGCGCGGGGCGCTCCGGGCAGCGGGGGCGGGCCGAAGGTGGGGCGAGGGTGGGAAAAGAAGTCGGGGGGCGATCCAGCGCGGATCGGGCGGGGGCCGTCCGGGCGGCGCCCCCCGGTGAGCTGTTTGTAAACGGCGGCGGCGGCCCGGGCGGTTTCAGGGGATTTCTGGATGGAGATAACGACGGGTGAAGCGTCCGGTTGGCGGGGTTTCGCTCGCGGCGGGGGCGCCCCCGTGGGGAAGTGGGCACCGCGCCCCGGGCCCACCCGCGCCCCGGCTCCCGCCCCTCCAGATCGCCCCATGGCGGGATAGAGTGCGGCCCTGTCCTCGGAAAGTGGAGTCTTCGTGTCTGATCCTGAGCTTCCCGGCGCCGCCGCCCGCGATCCCCGCCACCAGCCGGGCGCCTCGGTGGGCGAAGACGACGGGCTGGTCAACCCCAACGAGCCCACCACCGTCGTCTCTCGGGTGGAGGCCCGCGTCCCCCGCAAGCTTTCGGCGGTCGAGGCCCCGACGGTCGAGCCGGCCGCTGCCCCGGGGCCCGTCGATCCCGGCGCGGTGCAGGCGCCGCCCCCGGTGGTCGATGCGCCGCCCCCGGTCGTCGCTGCACCGCCCGCCGCGGCCGCTGCGCCGGTGGCCGCTCAAAATGACGTGCCAGCCGTCAACACCGAGACCCCCACCACCGCGTCGGCGGGCGAAGCGGCGGAGCCCCTGCACACGCCGGCCAAGTACGCGCTGTTTGGCGCGGTGGCCGTCGGCTTCACGGTGGCGGATCAGCTCAGCAAGATCTGGGTGCGCGACAACCTCCGCGTCCACAAAGACGAGGTGCAGATCATCGACGGCTTCTTGTCGTTCATCCACGCCGAGAACCCCGGCGCCGCCTTCAGCCTGCTCCGAGACAGCCCGTACCGCCTGCACGTCTTCGCGGTGTTCACGGTGGTGGCGGTGGGCGTCATCGGCAACATGGTGCGCGCCCTGCCGGCCCGGGACCGCTTCTCCAACGTGGCGCTGGCCCTCGTGATGAGCGGCGCGGTCGGCAACGCCATCGACCGGCTGGTGCAGGGCACCGTCACCGACTTCATCCGCATGTACACCGAGTCGCCGAGCCTCAAGCCGATGCTCATCGCCCAGCTCGGCACGGCGGAGTGGCCCACCTACAACATCGCCGACATCGCCATCGTGCTCGGGCTCATCATGGTCGGCGTTCACTCGCTGTTCTTGGAGCGCGAGCAGACGCCCAGCGCGACGTGAGGCCCCGTTGACCGGGGGGCCACCAATCGGCGGGCCAGCGATCGGCGGGTCAGCGAGCGGGGGCCCCGTGCGCGCGGGTGGCCTCGGCCCCCTGCCGCGGCTCGGCTTGGTGGCCGGGCTGGTCGTCGCGCTGGATCAGGCCTCCAAGCTGTGGGTGCGCGCCACCCCCGGCCTCGAGCGCCGGCCGCAGGCGCTGGTCGGCGACTGGCTGCTGCTGATCCACAGCGAGAACGCCGGCGCGGCCTTTGGCCTGTTCGCAGACTCCGCCTACCGTGGCGTCTTGTTCGTGCTGGTCGCCGTTTTGGCGGTGGTCGGCGGCGCATTCGCGGTGCGGCGCCTCAGCGCCGAGCTGGCCCACATGCCGGAGTTCATCGGCCTGCTCATGGGCGGTGCGATCGGCAACAGCATCGACCGCTTCGCCCGCGGCTCGGTCACCGACTTTGTGCTGCTGCGGGCGCCGGCCGGGCCCCTGCGGCGCTGGGCGGTGGACACCCTCGGGGGCTACACCTACCCCGCCTTCAACGTGGCCGACGTCGCCATCGTCGCGGCCATGCTGCTCGCCTTGCCCTTGTTCCTCCTCGGCCAGCGGGAGCCCGACGAGCTGCCGCCCGCGCCGCCCGAGGCCCCCACCCTCGACTGACCCAAGGTCCGCCCGATGCGACCGGTTCTCCTGGCCCTCGACGGGCTGCCCGCGCTCTATAGCTATGGGTTTTTCTTGTTTTTGGGGCTGCTGAGCTCCTGCTTCCTCGGGGTCTACCTCGCCAAGCGGGACGACATCGACCCCGACCACATGTTCAACATCGCCATCCTCAGCGTCATTTTCGGCATCAGCGGCGGGCGCCTCGAGTACGTGCGCACCCACTGGAGCGAGAAGTTCGCCGACGCGCCCCTCGACGCGCTCAACCTGCGGGAGGGCGGCTACGTCTTCTACGGTGGGCTCGTGCTGGCGGTGGCTGTGGACTTTGTCTACATGTTGATTCGGAAGGTGCCGATCGGTCGGGTGCTGGACGCCGGCGCGGTGGGCATCCCCGTCGGCATCGCCTTCGCCCGGGCGGGCTGCTTCTTGGCCGGCTGCTGCTACGGCCTCCCGACGGATCTGCCGTGGGGCGTGCAATTCCCGGCGGGTGGCCTGCCGCCGGCGGGCGTGGATCTGCACCCCACCCAGCTCTACGAGCTGCTCGCCACCAGCTTGATGGTGGTGGGCCTGCTGCGCTGGCGTGGCGTTCGCGCCATCTATGGCCTCGGGCTGCCGATCCTCGGCGTGGTCTACGGGGCCTGGCGCTTCTTCAACGAGACGCTGCGGGGCGATGGCGAGCGCGGCACGGTCTTCGACGGGCTGATGACCAACGGCCAGCTCACCAGCCTCATCCTCATGGGGCTGTCGGTCCTCGGCGGCCTCGCGCTGCTGCGCTTCGGCGAGCGGCTCCGGGCCCCCGAGCGCTAAAAGGTCCAGCCGGCGCTGCCCTCGAGGGTGCCGAGCAGGCCGACGCGGTCCTCGACCGACTGGTTGCGCTGGCGGATCGCCCCGCTGCCGCCGAGGCCCAGGCTGAGGTGCTCGCCCGGCGCCCAAGCCACGCCGGCGTGGGCGCTCGGCTGCAGCGCGAAGATGCCCCAGGTGGTGTCGTCGTATTTGATGTGCAGGCGCTCATTCACGACGTTGAGCCCCAGCTTGGCGTAGGGCAGCCAGGCCTCGCCCCACCGATCGCTGAGCCCGACCCGCAGGCCCAGGTTGAGGAAGCTGTAGCGGTCGAGGCAGCCGACGGCCCCCGCCTCGATGTCGGGGCCGCAGACCTCGTTGAACTGGGTCGGGTCGAGGTTGTTGGGGTTGGAGAAGCTGTCTCGATCGGCCAGCTGCTGCTCGGTGGCGGCGATCGGGGCGATCGCCCTGAGGTAGCTGAGGTCGCCCTCGACGCCGAGCCGGCGGCCGTCGCCGTCTCCCCAGGTCTGACCGCCCTCGACGCCCAAAAGAGTTGCCCCGGCGCCGTTCACTGGCACGGGGGGCAGCAAAAAGCCGCCCAGGCTGCGCTGCACCCCGTCCTTGAGCTCGGTGGTGTAGTTGAGCTCGATGCGCGGAAAGACAGGGGAGAAGCTGGTGTTCTCCTCCTTGCCGCTGAGGTTTTTGCGCGGGGGCGCGAAGGGGAAGGTGGACACGGCGCCGCCGACGGTCCAGCCCGGGCGGCGCAGGCTGATCGGGCTGCCCGACAGGCCGTTGGCCTGCATCGCGAAGCCCTGCTCGATCATCGAGGCGCTCAGGAACTGAAAAAACCGCCGCTGGCAGTCGCCGCCGCTCTCGATGCAGCCGGAGAAGTCCGGCGTGCCGTCTACGAGCTGGGCGCTCCCGAAGCCCTCGGGCGGTGCGGCGACGGCCTCGGCGGCGAAAAGCAAGAACCAGGGCTGCATACCAAAAACCTCCGCGGGTCTGCACCGCGGAGGCTCGGGGCGACCAGGTGGGTCGATCGGGCGGGCGGCGCCCAGCGGATGCCGGGCGTCGCCGCGGGTCGCGCTACTCGGTCAAGTAGTCGATCGTATCGGTGAAGGGCACGGCGCTCTGGTTGCCCAGCGTGTCCTCCAGCCACAGGTAGAGCGTGCGCTCGCCCGCGGCGCCGCTGGCCAGGCGGTGGTTGAACAGGGTCTGGTAGGTCTGCCAGGTGTCGCAGGTCGAGGTGTTCGACAAGCACATCCGCGCGATGCCGGTGGCGTCGGCCGCCTGCAGCTGCACCGGCACGAAGAGATCGTAGGTCTCCACGCGATCTTCGTCGATGACGAAGCGGGTCACGGTGGGGGCGTCGTACTCGGCGAGGGGGGTGATCTGCCCGGCGATGCCGGCGCTCATCCAGCCCGCGTCGTCGATGGCGCAGACCCGGAAGCCGTAGCGGAAGTCCGAGGTGAGGCCGCTCACGACCGTCTCCACGGCGGTGCCGCGGTAGACCTCGTCGCCCTCGGAGCAGGAGTCCGGCGCGATGTCATCGGCCATCACCACGACGTACTCGACGATGCCGCTGTCGGCGTCCGCGGCGCCCGGCCAAGCCACGCGCACCGCCGAGGGCAGGTGGCTCAGCGTCAGCTCGCCGTCGGTGGGGGCGGTCAGGTCGAGGCCGATCTGGTCGGTGGCCGCGACGTTGATGTTGCCGAAGGCGTCCTCGTACCAGCCGCGGACCGTCTTGACACCAGAGCCGGGGCTCAGGGTGAAGGTGGTGTTGGGCTCGAAGTCGGTCCAGGCGCGGCAGGTGGTGTCCTCGGAGTAGCACATCCGCATGATGGCCGACTCGTCGACAACATCGACCTGGACGTCAACGGTGCGGCTGGGCACCCAGTTGTCGCCAGCGTCGAGCTGCAGCGCGCGCACCACCGGGGCGTTGGACTCGGCGCGCGGGCCGGAGGTCACGATGGTGCCGGTGGACATGTGGCCCTGGGCGTCGATGGCGCAGATGCGCATCGCGTGATCCCCAGCCACCATGCCCGTGATCGTGGCGGTGCCGGCGTTGCCCTCCCAGTAGATGCTGCGCTCGACGGTGCAGTAGGGGGCGGCGCCGTTCTGGCGGCCGACGATGCGGTAGCCGACGATGCCCGACTCGGGGTCGGTGAAGTCGGCCCAATTCAAGGTCACGCCGCCCGGGACCGGCGAGGCGGTGACGGTGCCGTCGCGGGGGCGCTTGGCGTCGATGCTGACGGTGTCGCGGAACATACCGGAGATGTTGCCGGCGGCGTCGCGGGCCCACACGCGGACGGTGTGGGGGCCGACGCCCTGGGGCAGGCGGTGGTCGTTGCCCTCGCTGTCGAAGGGCACCCAGTCGCGGCAGGCGCGGGTGTTGCTGAGGCAGACCTCGGCCACGCCGACGTTGTCTTTGGCGTCGACCACGATGGTGATGGAGCGGTGGTCCACCCACCCGTTCGTGTCGCCGAAGTCAATGCCTTGGATCAGGGGGCGGGACGTGTCGGCGCCGGTGCGGGAGCGGCTGTTGGCGCTGCGGACATCGGCAGGACCGGTGCCGTCTTCGTTGACCTCCTCTTCGGGATCGCCGGTGAGCTCATCGCTCTCGTCGCCGAGCTCCTCGTTGTACTCGTCGGTTGCCTGCTCGGTGGGCGCGCAGGCGGCGAGGGTGGAGAACAGGAACAAACCAATCGAGCGGCTTGGGTACTGGGTCATGGGCTGCTTACCTCCACACCCAGCTACGGAAGATCCACCGCGGGTCGACAGCCCCCCTGACCGAATTTCGGACCAAAGATCGGGGGAGAGGTGGGCCGATCGCTCCGCGCTCCTTTGGCCCCCCATGTACGCACTTCTACGGAACTGTACGTGTCGGCGGGCGAGCGGCCCGGGGGCGACGGGGCGCGCAGCTCAGCCGATCGGTAGGAAGATACCGTCCGCTTCGAGCGCGGCGCGGCTCCAGTGACCGGGGCGCCGGGCCTTGACCCAGTCGGGTCGGTCGGTGGGCACCCAAGCCCCGCAGCCCCCGTCGACGATCAGCGTCTCATCGCTGTCGTAGACGATCATGTGGGGGATCGTCGGCGTGTAGAGGTGCAGGGTCA